>JAGVQN010000086.1 GCA_020051675.1 Candidatus Brocadiia bacterium | reverse complement strand
CGTTATATTGATCCAAAAGGAACCCGTAGGTTTTGACGATTTCCGGCAGGTATTCCACGCGCCGCTTCCTGATAAGCAGCTCCATGAATTTACCGCACAGGGGAGACAAAGAACCGCCTGTAATTTTATTCAGGAGCTCTTGCTTATCCTTTGCGTTTATTAAAGGATTATTAAGCACCAGGCGCAGCTTGTCCACCGCGTTATAAGATTCGCCGAGATGGCCAAGCTCGTCTTTAATCTCCTTAACAAGGTTTTTCGCCCTGGCCATGTTAAACACGGCGACGGAGTAACGTTTGGCGACTATATCAATAAGCATACTTTATTTCTTTCCGGGAAGTTCTTCCATAAACTTTTCCGCCAGCTGGTGATGGGTTTTTTCGTCCATGGCGGCGCCGATAATCTTGGCAGTCGTCTGGAAAGAAAGGGTCACGACTTCTTTTTTCAGCTCAACCAGTGCTTTTTTGGTTTCCTGCGCGATTTCCTCCGTGGCTTTCTTCAAAACCCTATCCGCCTGGGAATGGGCTTCAGAAATTATTTCCGCCTTGGCGGACAGCCCTTCCTTAATGGCTTCCTGCATCTTATCGTAAGCTGTCTTTTCGATTTTCTTCAGTTCCGCCTGGTATTCATCCTTCAGCCTGGAAATTTCCTCCTTGCTTTTCTCGATTCCCAGGTAAGTCTCTTTGATTTCGTTGTTCCGCTCATCCAAATACTTCATTAAGGGCTTGAAAAGCAACTTGCTTAAAATCAGGATAAGCAGTATAAAACTGATGGTCAGGATAAGAATTACCTGCCATTGGGCTCCCATCATCTGTAAAAAAGTATCCATAACCTCCTTCTCGCCTCGCTTCCCCGATATTCATCGGGGCGGAGCGGGTCTGTCGCAAAGAGCGTAGAGCCTTTATAGCGTAGGGATTATCCGGCGTCTTATGCCGGGATGCGCCCTACGCTCTATGCCTATTATTTAATGCCCGGTCCCTTTTGCTTTAAGATAAGCGTCTTCTGCCTGCATGGCATTAACTTTTTCCACCCCGTATTTCGCCTTGATGACATCATCAAGGTTTCCCTTAAGGAAGATGCCGGTTACGAGCAGGGTGTAAATGACCAGGGTTTCAATCAGTGCCAAGCCGATAATCAAAGCCGTGAAAATACGGCCGCCTGCTTCCGGCTGGCGCGCGATGGATTCCACCGCGCTGCTGATTGCCTTTGCCTGGCTGAGCGCCCCGAAAAGGGCCGCCAAAGCCATTCCCAATCCGATGCTTAATCCCAATAATCCGATATTCCAATCCACTTCTTCTCACCTCCCTTCGTTTGTTATAAACTTTAAATCAATGGCTCTCTTCTTCGTGAGCCGTTAAAATCATGATATAAATACAGGTCAGCGCCGTGAAGATAAACGCCTGCAGGAACGAGGTAAACACAGCCAGGAAAAACATTATCATAAGCAGTATGAAAGGGAATGGGGCAAAAAACCCGGCGTTTTTCACGAGGCCGACGATCGATAAAATTATCGTGTCTTCCCCGGAGATATTGCCGAAAAGGCGCAGTGAAAGCGAGACCGGCTTTATTATCTCGCCCAGGAGATGTATCGGGAACATGAGCGGCGCCAGCACCCACATAATCGCGCCTTTGGGCGAGCCGGCAAAATGTTTGAGGTATCCGAGAATGCCGTGCGCCTTGATAGCCACCGCCTGGACGTAAACTATCACGGCAACCGAAAGAGCGATGGTCATATTCCAGTTGGCCGTCGGCGACATCATTCCGGGAATCAATCCCATCAGATTAAGGCAGAAAATGAATATAAAAACCGTCCCTAAAACAGGCAGGTATTTGCGGCCGCCGTGCCCGATTAGCGAATCCAAAAGATTCGCCAGCTTTTCCACGATTAATTCGGAGGCGGATTGGAACCGGCCCGGGGTTTTCTTAAGATTCCTGGACACGATTATCGAAAGCACTGCCAGGATTATGATAATCAGCCAGGCGAAAACGATTAACCCTAAAAGCTGTTCCCCGCGGTGCGGGTCCATCAGGAAACCCGGCAGTAAATTACGCTCCTTGAGCATATAATATAAAGCCGTGACAAAGGTCGGCGGATGCATCTTTTACCTGCCTTTTGCTAAGCTCAAAGTTAATAAAATTCCAATAATTATTACGGGGCCGGTTGCCAGGCCGATGACGAAATGGGGCGTTTCCAGGCAGCTCAACCTGGTTATCCCGTAAATTAAAAGGCCCAGGAAAATAAATTTCGCCAGCAGCATAAGCATAACAACAATCCGGCCGGCGCGGTTTTGGGAAGCCTTTACGCGGATTATCACCGGCAGCATTAATTTCCATCCCAAAAACGGGACAAGCGCCGCGGTAATGCCTATTAGCAAGCTGAACAAAGCATACATAAATACGTTATTCTTTAAAGAACCTTCTCCCCATTCGGTACGCCTGCAGGAAACCGGCGGATAAGCCGATAATCGTAAAAGCAATCGCCAGCCACGGCGCGGTTGACAACAGTTTGTCTCCTAAAAAACCGATTAAATATCCTATCCCTGTCCCGGCGATAACCGTTGAGCCGATAACAAAAACCAGGCCTGTTTTCTGTAAATCGCCGCTGGTGGACATTTGTGTAATCGACTAAGGCCAAATCACGGAATGATAATACTTATAAAAAATATTGTCAATTAATATGGGTAAAGAGTTTGTCTCCCTTGCGCGTGTTATCCGATACAACACCGTTTATACGCAGGGCTCCTTCACACGTGAAGCATTTCCGCCTTACAACCCACTTTTAGTCCCCTTTACTAAGGGGCGTCACCCGGCGTTACGCCGGGAGGCTTGTAATGACAGGGTATGGATAGTTGCCAGTTTTGTCAGAGCCTCTAAATATGCCTTAAGATACCTGCAGTCTTTTTCCGATAAAATAGTATATTGCTGCTTTATTTTGACTAAAGGAGAATTAGAATGAAAAAGTTTATCTTTTTGGTTATTGTTATTGCCATTGGGTACTTTGTTTACACTAAATACTTTAAAAAGCCGGCCGCGCCGGAACCGCCGCCTGCCAATCCGGTTACCGCCACGCCTGCGGCTGCCAACGAGCCGGCGGTCAATACCGACGGCATGAAGCTCTTCAAGGACGGTGAATTCAAAAGCGCCGCCCGCCAGCTGGAAAAAGAGCTGAAATCCGCCCCGGCAAGCGAACAGCCTGCCATCTTAAACACCCTGGCGCAATGTTATGATAAGCTGGAAAATAAAGCCAAAGCGGTTGAAACATGGAAACGCCTGGTAAATGATTTCCCGTCAAACCCGCTCTGCGGAGACGCTTATTACTCCATCGGCCGGAACGAACCCGAAAAAGAAAAGCAAATGGAAAGCTATAAAAACGCGGTGGAAAAACACCCGGAAAGCGCCGGCGCCAAAGCGGCGGCTTATGAGCTTGGCGAATATTATCTTAACAATACATCTTTAAACGAAGTCGAAAGGCAAGCCAAAGCGCGTAAATGTTTCACCATGGCTTTGAAAATCAATCTCTCCGCGGATAAAAAGGCGGAGGTAAAAAGAAAGCTGGATACAATCAACCGCAATATCTTTTTCTCAAGCATGGTTAACCCGTCTGATAGCATCGCCTATAAAATCCAGCCCGGAGATAGTATTTGGAAAATTTCCCAAAAACACGGAATTCCTCCGGGAAGTGATAACGAAGGACAGCAATACCTCGGCTTAATCCGCCGGATTAACCATATGCAAACCTCTAATATTAAGGCAGGCGAAACCTTAAAAGTCATTACCGGAAAATTCAGCATAGAAGTGGATAAAAGCACTTTTACATTAGCGCTCTATCTAAACGGAGAATACATCAAGGAATATAAAATAGCCCATGGCAATCCCAAGGAAAGCCCCACCCCGGAAGGCACTTTCCATATCAAGGGAGAAAGCCGCCAGGTTAATCCGGTCTGGTATTTTACGGATAAGACCAAGGGGACGACGGAAGCGATTCCTTTCGGAGACCCGCGCCATGTTATCGGCACGCGTTGGATGGGATTTAAGGAAAATCCCCAGCTGGGTATTCACGGAACCAGCGCACCGGAAAGCATCGGCAAAGCCGTTACCAACGGCTGTATCAGGCTGGCTAATAATGAAGTCGAGGAGCTTTTTGACATCGTCGGCGGTGATACCGAGATTTTAATCCACGAATAAGCTGTTTTAGGTCCGCGCTCTTCTTGTCACCGGCAGGCGGATTGGTTTCCGGCAAGCTTTAAGCCAACCCTTATTTCTTTTCTTTAATCTTTTCCTTCTTTTCTATCTCGTAACTGCTGAAAGTAACGCTTATCGGATTAACCTCATTCCTCCGCTCAAGCAGTTTTCCCTTGCTGTCCAGCCTGGTGAATTTCATGGAAGAAACCAGCATGAATTTATCCTGGTAAGTATAAGCAAAATCAATCG
>JAGVQN010000045.1 GCA_020051675.1 Candidatus Brocadiia bacterium | reverse complement strand
TCTTCCTTTTCCGGAACGAAACAAACAAATTATTGCCCAAACGGCACTGGCTGGAAGTGAAACTGGTCGGAAAAGATTGTAATAAATCAGCCATCGGCGCGCGTATTACAGTGACAGCTGCCCCTACCTCGAATAATAATATCGGGCGTCCCCGGAGCGAAGCGAAGCGGGATACTTCAACTTATATGCGCGAAGTCCAGGGCGGTTCTGGCACGACCTGCCAGAGCTCTCTGGTCCAGCATTTCGGGTTGGGCGAGGGCGTAGACACGGTCTCCGTTTCCGTCCGGTGGCCCTGTGGCAAAGAAGATACGCTGACCACCGCGGTTGACCGCATTATCACGGTCGAGGAGAAATAGGATGTGTCCTGGATTGATACTGGAATGGAGGAATTATTAAGTTGAAAGCAAGAGGTAAAATAACGTGAATACCTTTGTCCTTATAGGAGGCTGTTTCATTATTGGCGTTATAATAACCTACATTGTCTATTACAGAAAAACGCTCTTAAAAAAAAGAAAGCTGGAGTCTATTGACGAAACTAATGACTCTCAGGAAATAGCACCGGAAACAGAGCCCCCACTTGTCAACGAAACAAACGAATCGTTAGAAGCGAAAACCAGCGAAAAGGGAGAAGCGCATTGGGGGATTCGAATTGTATACTTTTTAGAGGTTGGTATAATAGTGCCACTTATTTTAGAGATAATATTTAATCTTGAAGACACCGCCTCTCAATATGTTGAGGGGTTTTCCATGCTTGCCAGTATCTTCATATTTCTTGTTTGTAACCCATTTCGAAGATTATCTTCAATTAAGGCGACATTTTTTATTGTTTTATTCGCAATAGTTTTATTTTTCTTAGGTGCCCTGTCTGTTTATATCGACAATCCTTAGGCATGGCATGAGAGGGACACAGAGCTTGTCTAAAAACTAACCGTATTTATATACAAATCTTTCATTTCCGATATAATAGGGTCAAGAATAATTCGTAACACTCTTTATAAAAGGAGGATGAAAACATGCCTGTCCGCCCCTATGAGCAAAATCAACAATTCCTTTTGCCTCCGAGCTTGAATGAATGGGTTAACGCTATCTGGTTATGGATCAATTCAAAAAGCGGCGCAGGCTCCAGATTCCCTATCTCTCCGGCCAGGGTTTTTCATTTGACCGGATAGCCAGACGGCTCAATTATCATTATAATACGGTCAGGAAAAACATTTACCTATATAAAAAAGCGGGTTTACGACCATTCATTCCAGACTAAAAGTGGCACCTTCAGCACCCCTTTTTGTATCTAACTCCTTGATAAATAAGGAGTGGGTTTTGGAGGGGGGTAGTATACCACCCCTACCACTCTGGTATACCCCCTATCGCAGAGTGGTATAGCCCCATTCGGAGAGTGGTATAGCCCCATTCGGAGAGTGGTATACCACCGTTCAGGAAGTGGTATAGCCCCGTTCGGAGAGTGGTATACCCCCGTTCAGGGAGTGGTATACCACCGTTCAGGAAGTGGTATAGCCCCGTTCGGAGAGTGGTATACCCCCGTTCAGGGAGTGGTATAGCCCCGTTCAGAGAGTGGTATACCACCATTCAGGGAGTGGTATAGCCCCATTCGGAGAGCGGTATACCACCGTTCGCAGAGTGCCTGCCCACCGTTCGGCAAGTCATCTCCCACCCATCGGCAACTGGTAGTGGTAAGGGATTTGAAGGAAATGGCGATAGATGTGCACTAAACTGTACACTAAACCTTCTATCTAAGAAATTGACAACAGCCGATAAATAAGATATATTCCACTACAATAATGAAAAGTATTACTGCCTGTGCCAGCTCGTTATTGTGCCTTTCCCTTTCATTTTTCAGCGGATGCCAAAATCCCAATGTCGCCCCGTCCCGCCCTAAATTCCCCCTGGCTATCATTCCCCAGCCGCGGGTAATAGAAAAGAAAGGCTTATCGCACGCTCATCTCCATAAGGAGTGGAAAATAATCCTGGAAAGCACCTCATCGGAGAAAGACCGCTACAGCGCTGAGCTTCTTAAGAATGACCTGAAGGATATTTATAATGTGGATATTCAGATTGCGGTTAATGATACCTTAATAAAAGATGAGAATAATGTGATCATTCTTGGCGTGCCCGGGCGTGATAAATCAATCATGCACCGCACTACAATTAAAGGTGTTTTTGTCCAGCAGTGGCTGGGAAATGAAGGGTATGTCATGGATATCACGCCGGATTATATCTTTATCCTCTCCAACGATTCCGCCGGCGTCTATTACGGCGTCCAGACCCTGCGCCAGTTGCTCTATCTTGAATCGGGCGAGGTGATTGTCCCGCCGCTCCTCATCCGCGATACGCCCGTCTATAAAAAACGGGGATTTCAGCTCGATATCAGCGATAACCCTTTCCCTAAAACGGAATATCTGGAAAGAGTCGTCGGGACGCTCGGTTTTTATAAATTCAATATGCTCTCTCTTTATACCGAGCCTCAAGTATTCAGGTTTTCTAAATACCCAAAGTTGTCCGGAGTGGAAGCGCTTACTCCGGAAGACCTGTCTAAGCTTTCCAAATACTGCGCTTTGAATAATATAGAACTCGTTGGCAATTTCCAATCGCTTACCCATTGGGATAAAGTTCTTTCTTCGATAGATGTGACTATCGCAGAAGAAGGGGATATGCCAACTGCTCTCTCGCCCATGAAGGATAAAACGTACGAATTACTGGGGGATTTATATTCGGAAATCGTGCCGGCATATCCATCCGAATTCTTTAATGTCAATTGCGAGGGCTACAATGAAACGCAGGCAGGGATGGATTCCGCTACCCAGATTAGCGCCTCTGAAAAATGGATTAACCATATCAACCGCCTGAATAAGATGTTCATAAGCTACAGCAAGCAGATGATGGTTTCATCCGATATGCCTCTCAGGCACGAAAGGCTGATTCCGTTGCTCCCTAATAACATCATCATAATGAACTATTCCGGCTCGGAGAAAGATGATTATAACGGCCTGATTGCGCCTTTTAAAAACCAGAAGATACGCCAGTTTGTTTGCCCTTCGGTTTCTTCGGAGAACCGCGCGTTTCCTTTATTGCCGGACGCCTTCAAAAACATCCGCGGATTTATCGTTAAAGGCGCCGAGGCGAATGTCGAAGGGATGATGGTTTGCGGCGCCTGGCACGGCGCGGGAGAAGACTGGACAGAAACAGAGTGGTTCCCAATCGCCTGGGCAGCCGAGTGCGCCTGGATTCCGGAAGCGGCGGACGAGAAATACTTTAAGAAGAAGTTTACCAGGAGTTTTTACGGGGCGGGCGATGAGGAATTCGCGCAAATCGCCGAAACCCTTTACAAGCCTTTTGAAATCCTAAATATCCGCGACAATGCCGCCGGTGTTTTCCGGGAAGACCCGTTCAATTCACGCTTTTATTTATCTGTGCCGGATTTTCCCGAACGCCTTAAGGAAACCGAAGATGCCGCCAATAATGCCCTTAAGCTGATTGAGCGCTTAAAGGGCAAAGCGTATCTCCGCAAGGACAACCTGGATTGCCTTTCCTTTATCGCCCGGCGCTGGCTCTTTTTGGCGGATAAATACCGCACCGCTTATGAGGTAATGTCCAAATACCGCGAGCTTTACGGCGAGTGGCGCGATATCCGCCATCTGGTCTTGATGAAACTGGATGAAATAAAGAAACTTCTTGGAAAGCTGGAGAAAAACCTGGAAGAATTCCGGAAGGAATACGCCGCCCTTTACGACCGGATTTACGAGCCGGGCGTAAAAGAGCTTGTCTTCCGGCGCTTTGAGGAAGCGGATAAAATATACACCCGGAAAATACTTATGCTTGCGCGCGCGGCGGAGGATTTCCCGTTATCGGGCAAAATCCCGGAACCGGAAACCCTCGATTTCCAGGAAAAAGGGCTGCCCGACCGGATTCTTCACGCGGCTTATTTTATGCCTCCAAGCGAGATAACCAGGATTCCGGTCTGGTGGAATAACGGCTGGCAATACCGCCTGATGCTGGATGCCGAATTGCCCGCGGACACCCGTAACGCCGTTCCTGCCCCGCGCCGCGATTGCCCGATTGAGCTGGCAATCAACTTTTCCGAACTGATGAAAGAAAATGGCATTGACGCCGAGTGGGATAAAAATTCGCTCCGGATGGTGGAGGAGACAAACGGCATCCAATCCGAGATTCCCTGCCAGTTTGACCCGGGCAGGAATTTCAATTCCAGGCATAATGCCGCCGGCAATATCGTCTGGGTCGCCAAGGGCGCCTGGATGCCGGGGACGCCCAGGAGGTTTTACATATATTTCGATGCCTTAAAAGGCAAGCCCAAAAAAGAGGCCGCTTACGATATCAAGGGGTTAAAGACCTACGATAAAAACGGGAGTAAATGGGTGGAAAACGAGCGGATGAAGGCGGAAATAAACCCAAAAGGAGCGCGTTTAAGCCGCTGGACAATAAAAAAGACCAATGATGAAATCATTTCTCCGGAAGGCGGGTTTTTCATCCTGCCGGATGATAAGAACGAAATATTTACGCTGACCATGGAGGCGTCCGGCCCGATTATGGTCCGTTACCGGGCGGAATCAGATAAAGGCGCGGGGCGCGTTTTTAATTTCTTCCATAACCTGCCCGTGGCGGAGGTGATTTTCTCCGGGCTGGTGAAGAAACTGGATAACTACGATAACTTTACT
>JAGVQN010000039.1 GCA_020051675.1 Candidatus Brocadiia bacterium | reverse complement strand
GATATGCCTTGTTCCGCAAGACCCATTAATTGCGTTTTTTGAATCAATAAGGAATGTGCTATTATGAATAATGAAGTGTTAACTCAAAAGGGCTCATTGCCGCCGCCTACGCCACCCCGCAAAAAGTGGCGTTTGATTCTTCTGTGCATTAGCTTTTTGGTTTGCGGAATCTTTATCGGGGCTGTTTTAACCCAAACTATTTTGTTCCATCATAAGCCGTGGCATGGGAATTCAGAAGACCGGGCAAATGAAATCGTTTCGCATATGCGCAAAAATTTAAACCTGACTGATGACCAGTCAAAACAAGTATATGCGATAATTAAAGAAAGATTTACGGCTTTAGATGATACCCTGCGTAATAATTTCGACGTCATGGATTCGAAAATACGCGCCGTTCTTAATAGCGAACAGATTGTCAAATTCGATAAAGAAATGGTTGAAAGGCGCAAGAAATCGTTTGATAATCCGAAAGAAAATAAATAGTCCTAATTTAAAGAGAGAAGGAAAATAATGACTGTAAAAAATCTACTGATTCGCGGATTGTTAATACTATGCTTATTATTAACTATTGGATGCCCATCCGTCCGCGAGGCGCGCAGGGCGCAGGATAAGGATAATATCCCTCCGGGCGAGCGGACCATTACGGCCTCGGAAATAGGGTTAACCAAGGATTCCGTATTGACCCTGGATAAAGCCCTGGAAATCGCCCTGAAATACCATCCATCAATGGTCCAGTCAAGGCAATCTCTAATCAGCTCGGAAAAGCAATACAGCGACGCGGTCGCCGGATACCTGCCCACGGTCAGCGCGAATGCCAGCGCTTCTAAAGCTACTTCAAACACATCAACCAAGACAGCTGATAATACATTAGGAAAAACTTCTTATTCCAGCGGCGTCTCTTTAAGCCAGCTGATTTATGATTTCGGCGAAACGCCCGCCAATATCAGGCAGGCGTATGAAAACAAGCTTACCTCGGAATCCTCACTGAAAGCAACCGAAAACTCGCTCGCCTACAGCGTCAAGCAGGCATATTACGATTTATTAAAACAACAGGCTTTGCTGAAAGTGGCCGAGGAAACCGTAAAACAGTATGAAATACACCTGGAACAGACTAAAATCCAGGTAGAGGTCGGCGGAAAGATTAAATATGATATCACCAAAGCAGAAGTGGATTTAGGCAACGCACGCATCAGCATGGTCAACAGCCGTAATAATTTACGCACGGCTCGGGCGGTTCTTAATAACACGCTTGGCTTAGCCGAAGACCCGGGATATACGATTGAAAAGATGGAATTTAATGTAATGGGAGATTATTCCATCGACAGCCTTTTTAAAACCGCCAAGGAAAACCAGCCTGAGCTTTTGGCGCAACAATCACGCGAACGCGCCGCTTCCGCATCGGTTGACAAGGCAATCGCCGGATTATTCCCCTCGCTTTCAATGAGCGGAAGTTACAAATGGAGCGGCAGCGAATTCCCCCTGGTCTGGAACTGGTCATTGGGAAGCTCTTTGGGGATGAACCTTTTCAACGGATTCCAGAACACCAACCAAATTGACCAGGCGGTGTCGAACCTAAGGTCATCAAGGGCTTCCACGGCTTCTTTGGAACAGAAAATTTATCTGGACCTGACCCGCGCGATAGCCCAGTTGGAATCTGCCAAGGAAAAACTAACGCTTGTTGACCTGACAGTTCAACAGGCAACAGAAACGCTTAATCTAATAACCGAACGCTATAAAATAGGCAGGGCATCCGCCGTGGAAGTGACCGACGCCCAGGTTTCTTTGACTAAAGTACAGGTGGATAAAATCCAAGCCCAGTTTGATTATCAAACAGCCATCGCGCTTATCAAGAACACCATAGGAGAAAAATAACCATGAAAAAAGTTAAACTTCTCGTTATTATCCTTGTAATCGCCCTATTGAGTTGGGTCGGCTTTAAACTCTTTAAAAAAGATACGGACTCGACAAACTTCCGAACATCCAAGATTGAAAAAGGAAACGTCATCCAAACCGTGGGCGCGACGGGAGAAGTCAAACCCTTAAAACAAGTGCAGGTCGGCACCCAGGTAACCGGGCCGATTCTCAAATTATACGTGGATTATAATTCCAAGGTAAAGGAAGGGCAGATTATCGCCCAGATAGACCCGGCGGTTTATGAAACCAAGGTTGCCCAGAGCCGGGCTAATTTAATCCGCAGCGAAGCCGATGTGGAACGCGTCCAGGCCTCTCTTACTCAGGCAAAAAACGAATTAGCCCGTTCGCAAAAACTCGCCGCGCGCGATTTGATTTCCCAATCAGAATTAGAATCCGCAATTGCAAATTACGATTCCATTTCCGCACAGCTTAAAGTCTCTCTGGCTTCGGTGGACCAGAATAAATCCGCTCTGCAGTCGTCTGAAGTAGACCGAGCATATACCACGATAAAATCTCCGGTGGACGGAATTGTCATCGCGCGCAAAGTTGATGAGGGGCAAACCGTTGTCGGGAGTCAGTCTGCCCAGACTATTTTTATCATCGCCGCCGACCTGAAACAAATCCAGATAGAAGCCAATATCCCTGAATCCGATATCGGCCAGATAAAAGAAAAGCAGCCGGTAAATTTCACCGTGGATGCCTACCCGGAAATAGAGTTTTTCGGCGTGGTAACCCAGGTAAGGCTTTCTGCCACTTCGGTCCAAAACGTAGTAACATATACGGTCATTATCACCGCCGAAAACCCTGATGAAAAATTATTCCCGGGGATGACCGCTAATCTTACCATTGAAATAGACAGGCGCTTAGACGTATTGAAAGTCCCGAATTCGGCGTTGCGCTTTACGCCTGATGCCGCCCTGGTGGCGGAATCAGATTCTATCACCTCAAGCAACGAAGCCGGCTTTTCGGGAGACCGGAGCCATTCGGGCATATCAGGAACCGATTCTTCAAGGACAAGGCCATCGATGAGGCACGACAGGACCGGCTCATCAACCGAATCAGGACAAGGGAGAAGGAGCCAGCTATCAAAGGCAGGTTCGCAAAAGAGTAAACTATGGGTCTTAACCGATAAAAAACTCCTGAAATCCATCCCAATAATAACCGGTATTTCCGACGGTTCTTTTACGGAAATAATAAAAGGAGCTGTTTCAGATGGGCAGGAAATTGTCATCGGGGTCACGGAACAGGAAACTCAAACAGTCACGAGCCCGTTCAGCCCGCCGAGATTCGGCGGCGGACGGGGACATTAATATCAAATGCTTATTACGCTTAACAAGATAACCAAAACCTATCAGGTGGGCGAAATAGAAATCCCCGCCTTAAGGGGAGTTTCCCTTTCAATCGACCGGGGCGAATTCGTCGCGATTATGGGCGCTTCCGGCTCCGGAAAAACCACCCTGATGAATATTATCGGGGTCCTCGACCAGCCCACCGCCGGACAGTATTTGCTGGAAGACAAAGAAATAACCGGCTTAAGCCGCAATGCCCTGGCGCAAATCCGCAATAAGAAAATCGGTTTTGTATTCCAGAGCTTCAACCTCCTGCCGAGGACCTCCGCTCTGGAAAATGTGGAACTCCCGCTGTTTTATAACTCGGGAATAAACGGCGATTCGCTTTCCGGACGCCAGAAAAAACAGAAGGCTTTAGAGATGCTGAAGCGCCTGGGGCTCAGCGACCGGGCATACCATCATCCCAGCCAGCTTTCCGGAGGCCAGCAGCAAAGAGTCGCCATTGCCCGCGCATTGATTAACCAACCGCCGATTATACTGGCGGACGAACCGACCGGAAACCTTGACACCAAATCAAGCCAGGAAATTATGGCTGTCTTCGACCAGTTTAATAAGGAAGGCATCACGATTATCCTGATTACCCATGAATCCGATATCGCCAAATACGCCAGGCGTTTGATTCATATAAGGGACGGGCAGCTATTATGAGCTTATTCCTTACATTAAAAGTAGCCCTGCGGGCGCTGATACGCAACAAAGTCAGGTCTATTTTGACAATGCTGGGCATTATCATCGGCATCGCCGCGGTGATTGCGGTTGTAGCAGTCGGTCAGGGAGCCACCGTGATGATACAGGAACAAATCAGCAGCATGGGTGACAATATTTTGATGATATTCCCTGGCAGCGCCTCTTCCGGCGGATTACATTTCGGGGCCGGCACACGCTCCACCTTGACTCCGCAGGATGCCGAAGCAATTATGAATGAATGTCTTTATGTTAAGGCGGTTTCTCCGATGGTCCGGGCAGGCGGGCAGGTAATTTATCAGGATAAAAACTGGTCAACCAGCGTTAACGGCGTCTCGCCGAGCTACCTGGAAGTAAGAAACTGGGAATTAAAAGAAGGCGCCTTTTTTACCGATTCAGAAGTTAAAGCTGCCTCTAAAGTATGCGTTATCGGCGCCACGGTCGCCAAGGAATTATTCGATACGGAATCACCGGTCGAAAAAACAATCCGTATCAGGAATATGCCTTTTAAGATTATCGGCGTGTTGGTAAAAAAGGGTAGCGCCGCCTTCGGACAGGATCAGGATGATACCATCATCGCGCCCTGGTCATCGGTCAGCCGTTTCCTGCAAAGGGGCTCTTTTAACAGCGTCAACCAGCTCCTGGTAAGCGCCACCTCGATAAAAACGATTGAATTAGCCAAAACCGATATTACATCCATTTTAAGGCAGCGCCATAAACTGTCCGAGGGAACTGACGATGATTTTAGTATTATCGATACCGCGGAAATAACCAAGGCAATTACCGCCACCGCCACGACCATGACCATGCTTCTGGCAATTATCGCCTCTATTTCTCTATTAGTCGGCGGAATCGGAATAATGAATATCATGCTCGTTTCAGTCACGGAGCGGACGCGTGAAATAGGTTTACGCATGGCGGTCGGCGCGCGCAGTAAAGATATCCTGCTCCAATTCCTGGTGGAAGCCATGGTCCTGGCCGGAATCGGCGGTGTTTTCGGAATAATCATCGGCGGGTCAACCGCGGAAATAGTGGCGCGCTATAACGACTGGCCTGTTTTGGTCTCGGCGCAATCGACTGTCATAGCATTTCTTTTCTCGGCGGCGGTCGGGATATTCTTCGGCTTTTTCCCTGCCTGGCGCGCCTCACGCCTCAATCCTATCGAAGCTTTAAGGTACGAATAAACCAACAAACCGCTTTACATTATAAAATTCTCTTTGTCGTCCGGAGTGTATGTAGCTAATGGCGGGATTGTCTCAGGATTAAATCCGGCTTCGTAATTGAAATTGTTCTT
>JAGVQN010000112.1 GCA_020051675.1 Candidatus Brocadiia bacterium | reverse complement strand
GATAGGCGATTTAAGCACGGCTATGCAGGTGAAATTACTGCGGGTTCTTCAGGACGGCTCTTTTGAACCGGTCGGCTCTGAAAAGACATTTAAGGTGGATGTCCGGGTTATCAGCGCCACCAATAAAGACCTGCAGAAAGAAATTAAAGCCGGCCGTTTCCGCGAAGACCTTTTCTACCGCCTTTGCGTGGTGCCGATTACGATACCGCCGCTCAGGGAAAGAATCAACGATATCCCCCTTTTAGCCGAGAATATCCTTGAATGGTATGCCAAAGAATCTCACAAGGAGAAAGTATCTCTGTCACCTGAGGCATTGGATATATTGATGGGATGCCATTGGACCGGTAATGTCAGGGAATTACAAAACGCCCTGCAATTTGCCTTGGTTAAATGCCGGGGCAAGGTTATTAAGCCGGAATACCTGCCGATTAGCATGTCCCAAACTAATAAGCGAACCTCTGTCCGCAGGCACCGGAAAGGGAAACTTGACTCCAGGATATTGGAAGACGCTCTCCAAAAAGCTCATGGCAGTAAATCAGAAGCCGCCAAACTCCTCGGGGTCAGCCGGGCAACCATACATAGATTCCTGGCGAAAAAGTAAGGATATCTCACTCCGTTCCTTCGGGATAAGAGCCGCTAACTCACGGAATTTATCCCGCTTTAGCGTGGTTCGAATCGGCTTTAATGTCGCTTTAAGGGCGCATTGTTGCATTTATCGTAAATGTCACATTATCCGGTCAAGTATAGTTAATTTTTATCGTTATAACCTTATATATTTCATATCAATACGTAAAACAGCTCATTTTCTTAACTACGCATAATCTGTAAATATTGTCGCATTTATATTCATCATCATAAGACATTATTAGGCGCCATTCAGAATATTTTATTTTTAATGCGTTTGCCTATCTTCATGTATTTCAATTTGTTAGGACGATGTCCCGGAAATATCTCAGTGGTTTATGGAATCTGGCACGGTAATTGCTTATATGATATAACATCATGGGAGAAATAATGAACGGGTTGTATAGAAACAAGCGGATGACCGCGGAAACACCAAACTATATAAAAGAAGAAATGAAAGGAGGGAACGTGAGGTCTGGCCAACAGAAAACGACCTGGGCGGTTTTTACCCAACAAATAATTGGACCATGGGAAACAACAACTAAAGTAAATAACAGAAACTGTGAAAGAAGTCTCGCCCTTTATTCAAAGGCGGGATAAGACACAGTAATTCGCCCGATGGGCGAGAAAGAGACGGTAGATTTATGGTAACAAAAACAAGCAAACGGCAGTTCGTAACCATCATAGCAATGGTGCTTATTACGCTTATTATGAGTATTAGAGCCAATGGTTGTAACAGCAACTCGAGTCATGACCACGGCACCACAAGCGGCAGTAGCGATATCCCGGCAGGCGCCATCATGCCCACCGCGACTTCCACAGTCCCGGCTGATCTTGCTACCGGTGTGGTTATCAGCTGGAACCTCAGCGCCGATTTTAGTACGGCAATGGACCCGGCAACGATTATCAATGCAACCTTTACATTAACACAAGGTGGAGCGCCTATTGCGGGTGCTGTGACGTATGCGGGCACCACCGCGACCTTTAACCCAACAAACAATCTCGTCGCCAATACCCTATATGACGCGACGATCACCACGGGTGCCGAGGATTTGGCAGGCAATGGCTTGGTTGTAGATAAGGAATGGAGCTTTACAACAAGGTCAAATGTAGTGGCAGGTCCGGATCCGGTAAACCTTGGAACGGCCGGCAATTTCGTAGTTCTGGCGAAAACCGGAACGTCAACCACCGGAGTCACCGCAGTTACGGGAGATATTGGATTGAGCCCGGCCGCCGCGACTTTCATAACCGGATTTGGGTTAATCGCGGATGCCTCAAATACATTTTCTACATCATCTTTAGTAACCGGGAGAATCTATGCGGCAGACTATACGCCTCCTACTCCGGCTACTATGACCACGGCTGTCAGTGACATGGAAACAGCGTTCACCGACGCCGCCGGACGGACATTACCAGATTTTACCGAACTGTTCGCCGGAGATATCAGCGGACAGACACTCGTTCCCGGCCTTTATAAATGGGGCACCGGGGTTTTAATAAACGGTGTTAGCACGACTCTCACGGGCGGCTCAGATGATATTTGGATATTCCAGATAGCGGGCGACCTCACTGTGGGTAACGGCGCCTTTATTACCCTGAGCGGTGGCGCACAAGCTAAGAACATTTTCTGGCAGGTTTCCGGCCAAACGACCCTGGGCACAACGGCTGACTTCAAAGGGATTATACTGTGTCAAACGTTGATTGAGATGCAGACAGGCACAATTGTGCACGGCAGAGCGCTGGCACAGACCGCGGTGACATTAGACGCCACGGCCATTACTGAACCATAAGTTATCAGGTAACAGAATAACGGGGCTTTCCCCCGCCCGTATGGGCGGGGGATTTCCCTTATAGATGAAAATTGATTCGATGATTAATTTGAAAAGGAGATAAGTATGATTACTCTGATTCGTAAAGGACTGTCTACTAATCTGGTTTCGGGAGCTATCATTTGTTTAATCGGAGTTTTAATGGCTGGTTCCGGATGCGTCAGTTCCGGCAGTATTAATAATGCCCCAGAATTGAATAAAGACGGTCTTTCTAAAGACGCGGTGGTTTTGCCGGTTACTTTGATATACCAGAAAGAAAAACACGAATGCGGGCTTACCAGCGTTAATATGTTGCTTACATATTATGGCGTCCGTTTTGACGATGACCTCAGCGATAAATTCAATAAGGATATTGATAACCTGGCGGAAAAAGACAAGAAGGCGGGGATTGCGGCATCGGCGCTGAGAGAATATTTAATCGCCAAAGGATTGGATGTCTTTATCTTTTCAGGCGAACTTGACAATTCTCCCAATGGCCTTTACACCCACCTTGATAAGGGCCGCCCTTTAATAGTAATGATTGCCAGCGGCAAGGATACACGGCATTATCTTCTGGTTATCGGATATGATAAACCTAATAAAAAATTAGTTCTTCAAGACCCCATACGCGGTGCTTTATTGCTTCCTGATTGGCAATTTAATGCTCTTTGGGAACGCTGCCAGAAGTTTACTCTCCTGGCCGTGCCTAAAGAAAATGGGGAAACTGCTAACAAATGAGGAAATATTATGAAAGGAGGGGGGTCCATGGGTTTCGCGGATTATCTTTGTGGTTTGTGTAGCGGCATATCGGCATCTTAATATTGCCGTGCCGTAAAAAAGGTTAAGCGCAAAGACCTGATAACTTTTGTGCCGGATTTACAAGATATGAATTTAAAGGAGAAATGAATATGAAAACGATTTTAATGGTAATGCTTATTGTATTAGCTGCAGTGGGGGCGCTGAGTATTGTTCTGTATGCGGTAAGCCATAAGGCCGATGTCCAGGTTGAAGAGACCCTTCCGGGGGGAGTTATGACATCGCTTCCGCGGGAAAGCATTAAAGCAGACGGAGCAGCGAGGTTTACGCCTTTGGCGCAGGCTGAATCTGATAGCCTGGCGCTTTTAAAAAACCAATCACTGCTTGGCTTAACGGCCGGCGCTTTCAGTCCTAGGTTTGACACGTTGTCTTCTTCTGAGCAGATAACATTAAAGGCCAGTGAGGAACAAAAACCGGAATTGCAGGACATGGCCGCAGGCGATATGGATATGAATGCCAATGCCGGGCTTGGAGGTGTAACAGTAGGGCTTGCGTTGTTAGTAGCCCTGGTTCTGCTCATTCTGTGAAACAAGAGTTGCAACTGTTTATCTTACTGTGAAAAGGGTTAAGCGCAAAGACCTGATAACTTTTGCGCCGGATTTAAAGGATATGAATCTAAAGGAGAAATGAATATGAAAACGATTTTAATGGTAGTGTTTGTTGTGTTGGCTGTGGTTGGAGCAGTAAGCATTGTTATGTATGCGTTAAACCATAAAGCCAGTGTGAAAATTGAAAAGACATCGCTTCTTCCGCAGGAAAGCATTGCTTCCGCCCGAGGCGGATCCGCCTATGGCGGAGATAGCGCAGCGAGGTTTACGCCCGTGGCGCAGGCTGAATCTGATAGCCTGGCGCT
>JAGVQN010000036.1 GCA_020051675.1 Candidatus Brocadiia bacterium | reverse complement strand
GGTATTTCTTTATAATATCCTTATTTACTATCACCAAAAGCACTTTTGTATAACCGCCTTTGATAACACCTATCCGGATATAGTCAATAACGATTTCGTCCCTCGAATACGGCGTATGGCGGCTGGCCTGCAGGTTAATGATTTCTTTTATCTCCGCTTCGTTAGTGGAAGGCAATTCTATGTTTTTATTTATCGTATAACGCGGGCTGATGAATGTAACGACCTTTTTGGTTTTAATTTGGTTCTCGGCAACGTAATTTTTTATAAATTCGGAAATCTCATCGTCGGAAAGCGGGCGGATATCCTTGCTCACCATCTTAAGCACACGGACCCCGCTGCCGGATTTTTTAATATGGGCAAGCTTCAGGTATTCTCCGCCGATTTCAACGCTTAACACTTCTTTGGGAGTGAACATATTATTCAGCATAATAACTCAAAATGGGCCGTGTTTCAAGTATTTATTAGTTCCATCCGGCCAGTTTATGAACCTGCGGTATTATCCGGACATCGTTCATCACTGACCGTAAAAGATCGTACGCCTCGGTCAATCTCTTCAAGGAAACGCAAGCACAATTTTTACCGTTACTGTCCCGAAAAACAGGTTGTATCGCCACCGAAATGTCCGGATTGATGTTTGCCGCCAAATCGCCCGCCTTCTTCAATTCCTCGTCTTGTGTTTTTTCGCCTACAAGTATTTTAAGGTAACAATCTTTCCCGGAAGCAATTTCCAGAAACTCCTTGGTTTTATTCCAATCCACCATTCCGCTTTGTATGCCGGACGGAGTTTTTATATCCATGGAAATAATATCCACCATATCTATCACTTCTGCCAGCTTTTCCGGCAATGTCCCGTTGGTTTCCAAGAATATTTTTAATCCGGTCTCTTTAAGCTCCGGTAAAAGTTTCTTCAGAAAACCGTTACAAACCAAGGGTTCCCCGCCGGTCAGCGCGATTGAATGAAACCCGCTAAAAACATCCCGCATTTCTTTTATATGGCCGGCAATCACCTCAATTGAAAGCGGATTTGGCGCCAGCTTCATATTACCGGAAAAAGGCGTCATTTCCATCCGGGCAACGGCCTGCGGCATCAAAGCCTCTGTTGTATCGCAATAATCGCATCGGATGTTGCATCCGGTAAAACGCATGAATATCTGGGGCACCCCGACATAAATGCCTTCTCCCTGGACAGAAGCGAATATGCTGAAAATATTGGCCGTATTCAAGTCCGTCCCTGTTTTCATATATGCTAATTTAGTCATCAGCTATTCTGGCTTTCTATTAACGCCCTCTCCAGAGCCCTGCCTTTGTCCAGCGTTTCTTTATATTCGGCTTCGGGCGCGGAATCGGCGACAATACCGCCGCCGACCTGGTAATATACTTTATTTATCGTCTGATTAAGGGGTGTATCAACAAGTAAAATTCTTATGGCGATAGATAAATCCATAGAGCCGTCAAATCCTATCCAGCCGAGCGCCCCCGTATAAGGGCCGCGCGCGGTCGGTTCCAGCTCATCTATTATCTCCATCGCCCGTATCTTTGGCGCGCCGGTAATTGAACCGCCCGGAAACGACGCTTTGATTAAATCAACCAAATCCTTGCCTGGTGCCAGCGCTCCCTTTACCGTTGCCACTAAATGATGCACCGTCGGATAGCTCTCCAGTTCTTTTTCACTTGTTACCTTAACCGAACCATATTTGCATATCCGGCCCAAGTCATTGCGTTCCAGGTCCACAATCATCGCCAGTTCCGCATTATCTTTCTCGCTTTCTAAAAGCGCTTTCTTTAATTTATTGTCTTCACTCTTTGTCTTCCCGCGCGGCCTGGTTCCCTTTATCGGTCTGGTTTCAACCACCCCGTCTTTTACCTTTAAAAACCGCTCCGGAGAAGAGCTCATTAGAATCTGCCCGGGATTGGGCCTTAAAAACGCGCTGAAAGGCGCCGGGTTAATCTTGCTCAGCTTCTTATATAAATGTAATGGCGAGCCGTAAAAATCAGTCTTAAAACGCTGGGAAAGATTTACCTGGTAAATATCGCCCGCCGCGATATACTCTTTGGCTTCCTTTACCGCATTGAGATAATCCGCCCGGCTGAAATTTGATATCAGCTTGGTCGGCATGGTTTCCTTAATCCTGAACCGGCGACCGGCCATGCCCATGCAAATCGGCTTGGATATTGAATTATCAGAGGCAACCATCCTTGCCAGAAATACCTTGTTTTTCAGATGGTCGCATACTATTATCTGGCTATAGAAAGCGAAAAACATATCCGGAAAATTAAGGTCGTCTTTAGCCCTATTCGGAAGCTTCTCCGTAAAATGGCACAGATCATAACCCATATAGCCCACCCCGCCGCCAGTGAAAGGAATCTGTTCTTCGCCTGATAAAACCGGTTCTACCTTGTATGCCTTCAGTATTTCCTTAAGCTCGGAAAAAGGATTGCCCGTCTTGTGAACAACCTTGTTAGACCTGATAACCGTAATCCGCTGCCCTTTTGATTTCAATATCAGAAACGGATCTGAACCGTAATATGAATACCGGCCGAACGCCGGATTTTGCATCAGGCTTTCCAGGAAAAACGGATAGGAATGGTAGTACATCTGGTCTATCAACTCTTCCCTGGAAGGCGGATATTGCAAATCCTGTAAAACCGTTTTCAGCATGTCTTAATTATATCCATTTAGCTTATCAGGTTCAAGAAAATCACACAGCTGAATCTAAATATATGTATGACAAAACTTGCTTTATCCGAAAGTTTTGGTATCATTCTAATTCTATGCCGATAATTTTCTCCTGTAAATGCGGTAAGAAAATAAAGACCAAAGATGAGCTGGCCGGCAAGAAAGTAAAATGCCCTCAATGCGCCATAGCGGTTGAGGTGCCTCACCCCAGGCAAGCGGTCTCCGAAAGCCTGGACCTCTTGCCCATGGAAAACGAACCGCCCAAGCAAAATGAATCCGCGCCGCCATCGGTAAAAGGTAATAAAAAAGAGCCTGTGCCTCCGCCGGAAAGCCCCGGAACCAAACGCTGCCCCAATCCGAAATGCCGCGCGGAAATACCTCCGGGAGATGTCATTTGCCACGCCTGCGGAACGCAGGTCGGCTTCCTCAAAAGCGGGCGCGCCCAGCGCAAATTCTCTTTCTTCCAACAGCCGCTGGTCAGGCTGTTTATAACCCTGATCGCCCTGGCGGTAATCGGCATAGCCGTATATATAAACTTCTTTAAGGAAAAACCGATTGACGGTAAGCAGAAAGCCGTTTCGCCTGACGAAGTTTTAAAAGCAGCCATACTGGATACCGAATCGCCAAATCTTGAAGCGCTCGCCAAGGCGCTCTCTGGAACCCCGGCAAACGCGCTCGAAATACTATTCGAAGAATACCGGAAAGGCGACCTGTCAAAAAAGATGCGCGCCGCTAAGGGAATGATTATTATCGCTTATCACGGCGGATTCAACAGCACGACTATTTTCCAAAATATCACGGAAAAATACCGCGACCAACATATCACGCTCAAGGCGCTCCTGGCCGACCTCTTTTACCTTATCATAACCGAACAGCCTGAATACGAACTGGTTGATGATTACAAAGAAATCAAACAATATTCTTCTTATTTCAAGACAGTCAGCGGCAAAAAGACCTTTCCGGAAGCAAGAAGTTCTCTCTCAAGGCTTTCCACCGATGATGACCCCATGGTATGCATAAAAGCCTCGGCCGCGCTGGTTGCCCTGGGCGAATACATCAGGCTGGATAAAATTGCCGGCTTCATAGAAAATCCCGACTCGCAGGTAAGGGACAACGCCCGCAAAATAATATCCTACTTCACCAATCAGAACTTTGCCATGAAAATCACCTGGGATACCTGGTGGGCGGCAAATAAAACACGTACCCCAAAGGAGTGGAAGAAATAATTTTCATACCAGCCTTAGGCATAATGCGTTATGAATGCTGAAGAAATATTCGGGCCAAAAGGGCTTATTTCCCGCAGGATGCCCAATTACGAAACACGGCGTGAGCAAATCGAAATGTTCAAGGCGGTCGTCAAGGCAATTAACGAATCACAACACCTGATGGTCGAGGCCGGCACCGGAGTGGGCAAGACCTTCGCCTACCTTATTCCCGCAATCGCTTATGCCTTCTCCGCTAAGGAAACACGCGAAGATACCGCAGAAGGCATTAACAACCAATCGGTCGTCATCTCCACCCATACCATTAATCTCCAGGAACAGATTTTCCATAAAGACCTTCCTTTACTGCAAGAGATTCTTGGCGTCCCCTTCACCTCAGCGCTGGTCAAAGGGCGCAATAATTATATTTGCCTGCGGCGTCTTAACCGCGCCGCTAATTTCCAATCCGAACTCTTCGAAACCTCTCTTGAACTGGAAGAACTCTCACGCCTTAAAACCTGGTCCGCCACAACAAAAGAAGGCAGCCTCTCCGATATCAGCTGGGCGCCTTCGGACAAGGTCTGGTCAGAGGTCTCCTGCGAGCGGGATAACTGCTCGGGGAAGAAATGCTCTTATTACCGCCAATGCTTCTACCGGCTGGCGCGCAACGCCGTCTGGAACGCCGATATCATCGTCGTCAACCACGCGCTCCTCTTAATGGACGCCTTGATGCGCGAGGAGGAAAATAACATCCTCCCGAATTATGACGTGGCGATAATAGACGAAGCACACCGGCTGGAAAGCGTCGCCCAGAGCCACTTAGGAATAGATATTTCCAACTACCGCGTCAATTATTTGCTTAATTCAATCTATAACCCGCGGACGAATAAAGGACTTCTTTCATTCATCCCTCCGCGTATCACCCCCTTAAGGCGCTGCAAGGAATCGCTCCAATCCGCCCGCAATGCCGCGGAGACATTCTTCAATTCGATTATCGAGTGGCACGAAAACGAGGCGCCGGAAAACGGCCGTATCAGGAAAAAGGATTTTATCCCCAACACCCTCTCGGCTGAACTTTCCCGTCTCCACTTTGACCTGAAAGAGCTTAAAGATGCCCTATTAAAGAAAAAGAACTTGAAGGGAACACGAAAATTTGACGAGACAGAGCTCAACGCCTTCCTTATCCGCACCGCATCGCTGGCGCTGGAACTGGAAAACTTCGTGAAGCAATCAGATGAGTCCCCCTCACCTGACCTCTCCCTCCCGCCAGAGGCGAGGCTCGCCAGAGGCGGCGAGGGGAGAGGAACGGAGAGGGTGAATACAACCAATACCCCGAATGGGGTCTATTGGGTCGAGAAACGAAAGAGCCGTTTTAACCGTCCGAACATCATCCTGAAAAGCGCCCCGGTCTCTGTGGCGGAAAGCCTGAAAAAGATTCTGTTCGGGAGATTGAAAAGCGTCGTCTTGACCAGCGCGACCTTAGCCACCTCGCAGAAGGATGGGTTAGGCTACCTTAAGAAAATACTCGGAATAGAAAAGACAGGGGAAGTGATTCTCGGCTCGCCCTTTGATTACCAGAAACAGGTCAAGATGTTCCTGACGCGCGACATGCCTGACCCGAATGACAAGGCATCGTTCCTGCCGATGGCGGGAGAGCGGATAATGAAATACCTCAATCTTTCCAAAGGGAGTGCCTTTATCCTCTTTACGAGTTACGAGCTCATGAACCGGATGTATGAGCATCTTTATCCGGAGCTGGAAAAAGCCGGGATGGCGGCGTATCTGCAGGGCAAGGACCTGCCGCGGCACAAGATGCTGGAGGAATTCAAGAACCGGGTCGGCTCGGTCATCTTCGGAGCGGACAGCTTCTGGCAGGGGGTGGATGTGCCGGGGGCGGCTCTCGAAAATATTATTATCACCAAGCTGCCTTTCCCGGTGCCCTCAGAACCGGTCGTCGAGGCGAAGATAGAAAAGATGGAGAGGGAAGGGATAGATTCTTTTATGGGCTACTTCCTTCCGGAGGCGATAATAAAGCTGAGGCAAGGCTTCGGGAGATTAATCAGGACCAAGACCGATAAAGGCATGGTCGTGATATTGGATAATCGGGTGGTCACCAAACAATACGGCAGGTTCTTTATTAATGCCCTTCCCAAATGCGAAACGATAGTGGAGTAAAATAAATATAACCACAGAGAACACAGATGAAAAAACTAATTTTCTTCGCGTTCGTTTTGAGCATGCTCTTCGCGTATTTGTGGGTGGGGCTTAGGAATGTAAAAAATGAGGAAGTAAAAGAAAACAAGATAGATATTAACGCTTTGTTTTCCCAAGCCGTTAAAAAGCTGGAAGAAGTTAAAGGATTTCATCTGAAAGCAACCGTAAGCCATAACTCATATATAGATGATAGACTAATACAAAGTCCTTCGGATATAATAGAAGGCGTACATCAAAACCCTGACAAAATGTATTTTAAAATAAGCCCCTCCAATAAAACTTATCGTTTTTACGTTAACGGAGATGGAACAGCCATTCAACTCCCTAATAAAAATAACTGGTTACCATACCCTAAAATAGGCACAATAACACATGGATTACCTCTTAACCAATTGCAGGTTGTTGCCAAGCACATTGAAAATATTCAGTTAATAGAAAAAGCTAATATTAACGGCATACAATGCGTGGGTATCTTTGTTATAGTTAATCATGAAGGGTTGAATAAATTAACTCGATTAAACATCAAGAAGGATTATGACCCATTTAAAGAAGTAAGTATCAGTGAAGCATCTTATAAGATTTGGGTTGACCCGGAAACTTTTCTTACATACAAGGTTTTTTATTCAATTAAAGAATTTATTAAAGTAGAAAAAAGCACACCGGAACAATCTTATAGCATTATATACGATACTACACTAACTATGGATTTATTTGATTACGAGAAAAACACGGATATCATTTTCCCCGACGAGGTGAATGATGCATTTGAATCAATAAGTCCTCAAGCTATTAGAGAAGCCGAAAGAGAAGTACTCGAAGAAACATTCAAAGAAGTAAACGAAGTAATAGAAAAAGCCAAGCAAATGCTAAAAGAAAAAGAACAGAAGGAAAAGGAAAACAAATAATCCGCCCCGGCTCCACAACAATAAAGTATAATCAGCCGTCCCGACGTAACGTCGGGGCATTCTCTGCGTCTCTGCCCCGCTCATATTCAGTACTGAGCGGGACACTGAGCTTGCCTAAAAACTAACTGTATTTATATACAAATCTTACATTTCCGATATAATAGAGTCAAGAATAATTCGTAACACTCATTATAAAAGGAGGATGAAAACATGCCTGTCCGCCCTTATGACCAAAATCAACAATTCCTTTTACCTCCGAGTTTGAATGAATGGGTAAAGAAAAGCCATCCGGCACGGGTTTTCTCCATAAAGTTCAAGAAATGCTTTGTTAAAATCGTTTTTAGACAAGCTCCACTTCCCACCAGAGAAAACTCGCTATTTTCCTAACATCCAACGCCTCGTTTTATGGAATTTGGGTGACCTGTCTGCGTGCGAACACGCACAGGCAGGTGTCCCTATGACTCATATACTATCGCGTCTGGCTCAGGTTCTGTCGTCCCTGACTTAGGTGGACCTCCGCCCATAAGAGCGATATTCCCTTGCATATAACCCGTCCCGCCTTGGCGGGATCAGGTCGGGACAGGTATGATTATCTCTGAAATAGTATTTCCGCCTGTGGCAGGTAGAGGGAAGGGAACGGCTTACTGATGTCTCTGAACGGCTTGTCCTGAGGAACGAATGGTTCATTCAGGGCAGGGAATCATTCACTGACGTCTCCAAACGGTTCATCCAGGGCGGGGAATGATTCACTGATGTCTCTAAACGGTTCATCCAGGGCGGGGAATGATTCACTGACGTCTCCAAACGGTTTGCTCAGGGCGGAGAATGGTTCACTGATGTCTCTGAACGGTTCATCCAGGGCGGGGAATGATTCACTGATGTCCCCGAATAGGTTGGGGATATCCCTATAACTCTAATATAGGGGGATAGGGTGATACCACCCCCCTCCCACCCTACCTCCACCCCCTTGACACGGTATTGCCAATGCCACGGCACGGTGCCACCATCCCACAGATACGGTATTGCCAATGCCATGCCACGGTGATGCCATTCCCCGGATACGGTATTACTAATGCCATGACACGGTAGTGCCATCCCATGGATACGGCAAGACTGCACCCCTTTTGAGTAATCCCCACCCATTTCCGCCAGAGGCGGATCTGCCTATGACATGATAATGTGATTTTCAGTGGATAGGAAAGTTTTACCCATTCGGTCCCGATTCTCCCGTTCCGCAGGACTCCCGATAATTGGGAATCCCGGAATGGGGCGGTGAAACAAGATTAATATCTGTTTAATCTGTTTAATCCCGTTGTTAACAAAACTCTCTATGCTTTCAATTCGGTCCCACTTCGGAGTCGGCCCCCCGACTTTCTTCGGGGGACGCTTGATTATATTTTATCGTTGTGGAAGCGGGACGTCCAATTTCATAACTATTATTGTAATGTCGACGTACAGTGCGGACAGCGCACGGCTTTAAGCGGAATCGCCGTAAAGCAATACCCGCAGTCCTTGGTCGTCACCGCCACCGCCGGCTTGGGCTCTTCTTTCTTCAGACGGTTTATCTGCTTTATCAGCATGAATATCACAAACGCCACTATCAGGAAATCGATAAGCGTATTGACAAACAACCCGTAATTCACCGTTACTAACCCCGCCGCCTTGGCATCCGCCACGGTGTTTATCGCCTTACCGGCGGTATCGCCCGACAATATGACAAACAGGTTGGAGAAATCCATCTTACCCAAAAGCATGCCGATGGGCGGCATCAGGACGTCATTCACTATCGAGGTGATTATTTTGCCGAACGAGGCGCCGATGATGATGCCGATGGCCATATCAAGGACGTTCCCCCGCATCGCGAAAGCCTTAAACTCCTTAAACATATTCCGCTCCTTTCTTTAAATAAACAATATCTCCACTTGCGGGGTTTCCGCATTTGGAACAAGTCCGCAAAAGTCAGGGCTTTACTTCTTTATATATTTTTCCGGGTCTTTGGCGAAATCATCCGGACAGCCGCCGCAACAGAAGTAATATACCTTGCCTTTGTATTCGGCGGAAAGCGTGTCTTTGGTTACCTTCACCTTACTCCCCATGACCGGACAAACCGCCTCTGTTCCCACCTCGGCATCGGTTATCTTATGCGGCACCTTAGGTGCATCTGTTTTGATTGTTGCCGAAGGTGTTGTGGTTGTCGTCGTTTCCGTCGTCGGCGACATAACAGGCTTCTCCGGTTCGGACTTATTGCACCCAGCAATAATCACCAGGCAAACAATTGCCATGCCTATCAGCAGTAGCCTTCCCGACACTTTCTGTCGGGATTTCGCTTCGCTCAACATAACTATCTCCTTTCCTTGTTTTTATATTTTATTTCCAGGTAAATCGCGTAGTAAAGCGGTATCAAAAGCAATGTGTGGATAACCGAGGTAATCAGCCCGCCCATCAAAGGCACCGCCATCCTGAGCAAAGGTCCCCCTTCCGCCGCGCTCGTCCAGAGCAAAGGCAACAACCCGAAAAAGCTGGTCGCCACGCTCATTATCTTCGGGCGGACGCGCATGACTGCGCCTTCTATCATGGCGTCTTTTATGACCGCCTTGGTTATCGGGATTCCGGACTTTATTTTCTCTTCCATTGCCAAATCAAGATATACATGCATGATAATCGCGGTCTGCGAGGCAAAACCGGCCAGGACAATGAATCCGGAGACAACCGCCAAGCTCATATTAAAATCCATGATATACATATACCAGAAGCCGCCCACCAAAGAAAACGGCAGGGTGATAAGCAATATCAGCGTCATCAGGATATTGCCGACCGTAAAATAAACGATGATTATAATTATAACCAAAGTAAGCGGAACGACTATCCAAAGCCTTTTATTGAGCGCCTCCATATATTCGTATTGCCCGCTGAAGAGGTAATAATAGCCGGCAGGCAGCGTTATCTTATCTTTAAGAAAACCTTTCACGCGCGCCACATAACCGCCCACGTCCTGCCCTTCTTTCAGGGTGATATAAACCACGCTTACCGGTATGGATTGCTCGGTTTTTATGGAGGCATACCCGTCCTTAAAAACGATATCCGCCACGCTCATCACGGGAATGTGGCGCCCGTCCATAGTGCATACCAAAACCCGTTTAAGCTCCTCGATATTATCCCTCATCTCCCTGGGATACCTGATATTTACCGAGAAGCGGTAAGGGCCTTCGACTATCTCGGAAATATTCATCCCGCCGATGGCGGTCTCGATTGTTTCCTGCACCTCTCCCACGCTCAAACCGTAACGCGCACATTCTTCGCGCTTGATATCAAATGTAACATACCCCTGGGTAAACCTTTCCCCGATGGCGCTCTGCGTGCCGGGGTCGCGCTTTACCGCGGTCTCTATCTCCTTGGCGATATCCTGCGCGGTATTGATATCCGGCCCGAAAATCTTTATGGCAACCGGGGTCTTGACGCCCGTGGAAAGCATGTCTATCCTGGTCTTAATCGGCATGGTCCAGGCATTGACAAATCCGGGAAATTTCATCTCGGATTCCAGGTCTTCGGACATAAGCTCGTAGGTGGAGGAAACCGTACGCATGGGGATTTCAGTTAATTGCGGAATGCTGAATGCGGAATGCGGATTAGTTGATTTTTCAGTCCTAATAGCTTCGTTGATAGCAATGGTTAATTCTTCCCTTATTTTAGACGGCAGTTCATCGCGGATAATCCGTTCCAACTCGGCTTTCTGGTCAGCGGAAGAAACAATCTTCAGCCTGATAAACTTATTCAGCCTGAAGAGCGCCATGTTTTCCGTTTCGCGCGCGATTCTTTTAAGCGTTTGTCCGTCAAGCCCGCTTAAAGCAAGCGCGTCTTCGGCCAGGCCAAGCAAATATCCTTCTTTTATCTTGCGCGCCAGCCACTTATCGCGGGGTTTTAAGGAAATGGTCGTTTCCAGCATCTCCATCGGCGCCGGGTCGGTGGCGGTTTCCGCCCTGCCTGCCTTGCCGAAAACCACCGCCACTTCAGGGAACATCTTGATAATCTGGTCCTGCCTCTGCAAAGCATCCTGCGCCGCGGTGACGGAAATACCCGGATATGATGTCGGCATATAAAGGATATCGCCTTCATCCAGAGGCGGCATGAATTCCGAGCCGATTTTACGGTAAGGAATATACATGGAAAGCAAAGCCAATACCGCAATCAATAAAACCGTCTTCCGGTATTTCAGGCAGAAATTAAGCAGCGGGAGATAGAGGTTAATCAATCCGCGGTTGACCGGGTTTTTCTTCTCCGGGATAATCCTACCCCTGACAAAATAGCCCATTAAAACCGGGATAAGCGTTATCGTAATCAGGCAGCCGCCTGCCAGGGCGAATGTTTTAGTGTAGGCGAGCGGCTTAAACAGCCTTCCCGCCTGCCCGTCCAGCGCAAAGATAGGCAGGAACGAAACAACCAGGACAAGTAGCGAGCCGAAAATTCCCGGGCCGACTTCCTTGGCCGCCTCGGCAACCAGTTCCCAATGATTCTTACCAGCCTGGGTTTTTTCCAGCTTCTTATGCAGGTTTTCCACGAGCGAAATAGCGCCGTCCGCCATATCGCCCAACGCGATGGCAATCCCGCCCAGCGACATGATATTGGAATTTACGCCCAGCAAATACATTATGATAAAAGCGATGAGCGTCCCGATGGGCAGCGCCAGCCAGGAAACCAGCGCGCTCTGGATATGGAAGAGAAATATGATGCAAACCAACGCCATCATCCCCAGTATTTCTTTTAACTGGTCGGAGAGCGTCTTGATACTGCGGTTAATCAGCGCCGAGCGGTCGTAGACCGGCTTTATCACCACGCCGGCCGGCAGGCCTTTTGATATTTCCTCTATTTTCGCCTTTACATTATTAATCACTTCGCGGGCGTTCTTGCCGAAGCGCATGACGACGATTCCGCCGACCACCTGCCCTTCGCCGTTTTTCTCCGCGATGCCGCGGCGCATTTCCGGACCGATTACAACTGCCTTGGAGACATCGCGCACGAGTATCGGCAACCCGTTGCGTGCCTCCACCACGATATTTTCGAGATCCGCAATGGTTTTGATATATCCGGTTCCTTTAAGGAGCTTTTCCCTTTCCGCCACTTCCACCGAAGCGCCGCCGACATCATTATTGCCGGATTTAATCGCTTCCGCCACGCGGGAAAGAGGGATATTCAAGGAGAATAATTTCGCCGGGTCGATAATCACCTGGAACTGCCTCGCGAAACCTCCGATAGAAGCGACCTCGGCGACATCAGTCACCGTCGTCAAAGGATACCGGACATACCAATCCTGGATGGCGCGCAGTTCCCCCAAATCGTATTTGCCGGAAGTGTCCTCCAGGGTATATTGGTAAACCCAGCCGACACCCGTAGCGTCCGGCCCAAGCTGGCTGGTTACGCCTTCGGGCAGCTGGCCGGAAATGGTCGAAAGGTATTCAAGGACGCGGCTCCTCGCCCAGTAAATATCCGTCCCGTCTTCGAATATCACGTAGATAAGCGAGTAGCTATACATGGAAAACGCGCGGACAACCTTGCTTTTGGGAACGGCGAGCATCTTGGTTGTTATCGGGTAAGTAACTTGTTTTTCTATGGTTTCCGGATCGCGCCCTTTCCAGGTCGAATAGATAATCACCTGCGTATCGGAAAGGTCCGGGATGGCATCAATCGGCGTATTGATTACCGACCAGACGCCCCAGACGGTCAGTAACGCCGCCGCGAAAAGCACAATCGCCCGGTGCTTAATCGATAAATCTATGAGTTTTCTTATCATGTTATTATTTAGAACCTATAACAAACTAAAATTACCACGCTCCCGGAGTTTACCCTAAGCGATAAGAGATTGCTTCGTCCCGCAGGGCGGGGCTCGCAATGACAAAAAGCGAAAGGGTCACTTGTCCCACCTCGCGGGAACAGTCATTACGAGGAGTCCCAATTTACCGGGACGACGAAGTAATCTCGCATTAATCATTTTATTACACTTCTTAATGGTCATGTCCCGAATGATCCGGTTTTTCTTCATCTTTCGGCGGAGCCGGAGGCGCTTCTTTATCGCAATCCGGGCATTTATCTTTTTCATCAGGCTTCTCGCGTTTCATCGGTTCTTTTTCAGGCGACTGAGTATTCGGCACCAAATTCATCCCGCATTCGGAACACTTGCCCGGTTTATCCGCACTCTCGCATTTCATCGGGCAGATATAAGCATCATTTTCATTAAATGATTGTTTTATCTTCTCACGGGAAACGGGCATATTCTCTTCGGGCAAGCTTTTAAGGAATCTCTGGAGCGCGCCCTGGATCTGGCTTTCCGCGTCCACCAGGAAATTACCGCCGGTTACAATTACATCTCCATCTTTTAGCCCGCCCAAAACCTCGTGATACCTCTGCATGCCCTGATGAAAAGGCAGGGAGCTCTGTTCCGAATAAATAAAATCTTTGTCATACAGCCACTGCGCCCCCAAGGAAATAAGCGTCGGCGTAAACACACCCGAGCCATCCGTAATAAAAACAATGTTGCGCTTGCCGGTAGAGACAACCGCGCTTTCGGGGATAGCAAGCTTTTCCCCGAAAGACACTTTAATCCGGGCGTTGGCGAACATCTCCGGGCGCAATTTCAGGTGCGGATTCGGGATAGTAATCCTTATCCTCATCGTCCGCGTCTCCGGGTTAACAAACGGATAAGTAAATTCTATCCGGCCGGTGAATATTTCTCCGGGAAAGGCTTTGGATGTTATCTCCGCTTCCCGCATCAAATCTCCCGCGAGCAAGGGAATATCCTGCTCGTAAATATCCGCGTAAAGCCAGACATTGGAAAGATCGGCTATTTCAAGAAGGACGTCGCCCTCCTTGACATATTGCCCTTCCACGATATTCTTGGTTATAACCGTCCCGTTATTCTGGGAATAAATCGTCAGGTGGTTTTCAACCTCGCGCGTCTTTTCCAGCTCGCTGACCTGTTGCGGGGTGATTCCCCACAACAGCAATCTTTGCCTGCTTGCTTCGGCAAGCTCTTGGGCGCTTTTCACGGCTTCCTTGAATTCGCTCGCCTCAACGCTTTTAAGAGTATCGAGGGACAAAAGGTATTCCTTCTGCGCGGAGACCAGTTGCGGGCTGTAGATATCTACCATGGCATGAGTCGTCTCGATAATTGCTCCGGTAAAATTGGCATAGATTTTATCCACCCGCCCGTCAACACGCGCGCTGACCGCGTAGCGGGTGCGTTCGTCGTAATCTATCTTTCCGATTGCCTCCACTGTCTTGACCAAAGCCCGTTTTTTTACCGCTTCCGTTCTTATCCCGCCGATTTGTATCTGCCTGTCTGAAAGGGTAATGCTCGTGGATTGCTCCTGTTCTTTGCCGGATTCCTTTTTTATCAAGGTCATCCCGCAAATAGGGCAATCCCCGGGAGAAGGCAGGTGTATTTCCGGATGCATCGAACAGGTATAATAATAACCCGTTTCCAGTGCTTTGGGCGAGCCGAAAACCCATTCCCACCCGGCAACGACTCCGGCTCTAACCTGGGGGACAAATACAACAATTCCGGCAAGAGCAACGACAAGAATTATGAAAATCGTCAGGCTGAGTTTAGACATAAAACAACTCCTTATTAAAGCTATTCGGATTCCTTTGCATATTTATCCGGGTTCTTCATGAATAAATCCCTGCAATTATTGCAGCAGAAATAATAAGTTTTCCCTTTATATTCAAACGACGGCGTATTTTCGCCGATAATGACTTCCGCGCCGGTCACCGAGCAATTGGCTTTCTCCGCGGTTTTAGGCACGGCCTCTTTCGGGATGCTTTCGCCAGTAAGGCTTTCCACCGGAAAGGCGCAGCATAATTCCAGCATGGCCAGCTCCTTTTTATAATCAATCTGCGCCTGGTATAAACCGAGTTTCAGGTTTAAGAGCATGCTGACGCTATCCAGCAAATCCAGGAAATCAGATTTCCCCGTCTGGTAACCGACCTGGGAAACCGCCAGCGACTGGCTTGCCTGGGGAATCAGCGTGTTTTGGTACAACTCAATCACCTTCCAGGCGTTGGTAATTTTCACATAGCCTTCTTTTATATCAAAAATAGTCTTGCCTTTCATTGACTGGTATTCATATTGGCTTGCCTTTTGGTTGGCGTTCGCCTCGCGCACGGCAGAGTCGTATTTCCTGCGCCACAACGGGATATTGATTCCCGCCTGGACGCCCCACTCGTTATCTTTGCCGGAGATATCGCTGTTGATTCGGTTATACTCCAGCGAAAAAACCCAATCGGGATAATATTGCTTGCGCGCCAAGGCGACTTCATTATCAAACTTCCTGATTTCTTCCTCGCTCATTTTCAGTTCAGGGGAAAACTTCAATGCCAAATCTGTTATTTGCTCAAGGGATAACGCCAAAAAGGAGAGGTTATTCATTTCCGGCTCGCCCAAAGGCGCCGCGGGCGCACGGTTTAAAAGTTGGTTTAGAGCGGCAATCGCCGAAGTCCGGCTTTCTTTTAAAGCATCAATCTCGTTATTTATCCGGGCGAGCTCTATCCGGGCTTTCAAAACATCCTGCTGGCCGGTCTTGCCGTTCTCATATTGCAACAGGGCTATTTTTTCTATATTGGAGATGATGCCTTTGGCTTCCTCGTTGACACGGATGGCCCGGTTAATCCAGAACAAATCGTAATAAGCTATTTTAACTTTGCCGACCAGCCGCCAGCGTTCGTTTATCGCTTTTTGTTCTTCTATACGCACATCCGATTCGGCGATTCTCCCCATCAGGCTGAGTTTCCCGAACCACGGTATTTTCTGCGAAAGCATCACCCCTATTTTATCCATATCGGAATCCGTCATATACTGCGCCGACAGCATCGGGTCTTCCGGACTGCGCGCCTGTTTAGGCCTTTGCGCGGATGCCTCCCAGCGGCTGTTAGCCGCCTTCAAGGACGGATTATTCTCAAGTGCAAAGGTGATTGCGTTATCCAGGTTCAGGGGAGAAGCGGTTAAATCAGTTTCCGTAACGGAAGAAGACGGCTTTTCGGATGCAGGGTAATGATTCCCGCCCGGAGTATCAATTAAAACAGTTTCTTCGGAAGATGAAGCGCATCCGTAAACAGCGAAAAGAATCAGCAAAAATGCCGCCAGCTTCATAAATCACCCCCGCATAAATTTATCTGACAAAACGGTCGATGGTCTGTATTAACTCATTAACCTTCTGAGCATTATGCCCTGACTTGATATCATCCGCCACGCAGGTATTGATATGCTTTTTCATCACGATTAAGCCCACCTGGTCAAGAGCGCGCTTGACCGCCGTAATCTGGTTAATGATATCAATGCAGTATCTGGGTTCATCCACCATCCGCTGGACGCCTTCTATCTGCCCCTTAATTCGGTTAAGCCGGCTGAGGACGTCTTTCTTTGATTTTGCGTCTAACATATTTATCATTCCTTTTCTCCCGACGTAACGTCGGGGGGTCCCCGATTAATTTCGGGGCTCTAATCCGCAGTTCGCATATACCCCCTACGGGTATATAGTATACTTCAAACCTCGCGGCTTGTCAAGCTATTTTTTATCCTGTGGTGCTATTTACTTGAATAATCCGCTTTTGTATAATAAACTGCTCTCTCAAAATAATAAAGGAGTGCCGCTATGTCCAAGAAAGTGCTGATAGTGTACCATTCGCAGACCGGAAACACCAGATTCGCCGCGGAGTGCGTGGCCGAAGGCGTCAAGTCCGTTAAAAACGTAATCGCTACAGTAAAAAAGGCGCCTGACGCCGGACCGGAAGAGCTTACCGCCTGCGACGCCGTTTGCCTGGGCTCGCCGGATTATTTCGGCTATATGTCCGGAATGGTCAAGGATTTCTTTGACCGGACATTCTACCCCACCCAGGGAAAGCTGGATAGCAAACCCTGCGGAATCTTTGTCACGCACGGGGGCGGAGGCACAGCCGCCAAAAGCATAGAACAGCTCTGTAAGGCATTCAGGTTAAACCAACTCGGTAAAACCATCTTGGTAAAAGAAAAAGCGGATAAAACCGCGCAGGAAGAACTGCGCGCGCTCGGCACGGAACTTGCCAAGTCAATCGGAAAATAATTTATTGCTTCTTAGAATCCTTGGTCAAATGAAACTTAACCAGGATGCTATCAAAGACGCGGTAAACGGACGGTATCACGACCAGAGTCAAAAGCGTCGAGGTTATTATTCCTCCAAAGATGGCAATCGCCATGGGACGGCGGCTTTCCGAGCCTTCGCCCAAGCCGATAATTACCGGGATAGTCGCGGCAATCGTGGTAATCGAGGTCATTAAAATCGGCCTTAATCTGACCGGACATGCCTGTTTCAGGGCATCATCACGGCTCATCCCGCCTCTTCGCAACTGGTCGGTATAATCAATCAGGAGGATGGCGTTTTTCTTGGCTAAGCCGACCAGGAGAATTACGCCAATCATAAACATGATATTTATGGTCATTCCGGGCAAGCCGGTAAAGGTCGCGCCTATCCAGAGAAAACCCAGCGCACCGACCACAGCCAAGGGAAGCGAAAGCGTTATGGAAAACGGATGGATGAAGTTTTCAAACTGGGCGGCCAGAATCATATAGCTGAAAACAAGCGCCAGGACCAGCGCGAAAATTATATTGTAAAAAGATTCCCCGAACATCTCGGTCTGGCCGGAACGCCTGCCGTAATAGCCCGGCGGAAGTATTTTCTTGGTTATTTCTTCCAACTGCGTGATAGCCTCGCCCAGCGCCAGTCCTTCCAGGTTTGCCTGGACAGTCACCGAACGCTCCCGGTCGGTCCGGTTTATGACATTGGGGCCGATGGACGGCGCGACATCTATTATATTCGCTAAATCCACAATCTCACCCTTGGAGGAACGGATGCTGATATCGGAAATATCGTTCATGGTCCGGCGTTCTTTATCCACGGATTTAACCCGGACTTTATATGTCTTGCCGGCTTCGGTATAATCGCCCACTTCAATCCCGCCGAAGCTGGCGCCGATAATATTGGAGATATCCGATGCGGAAATGCCCATCTCCGCGGCGCGCTCGCGGTCTATTTTCACCTGGAGCTCGGGTTTCCCGATGCGCAAATCGCGGTCTACGTCGGTAAAACCGTGCGTTTTCTTGAGCTCCTCCATAATTTGCTTGGTAACGCTGTCAAGCACGTTGATATCCGGCCCCTGAATGACATACTGTATGGCTCCTCCGCGCCCGCCGCCTCCCGCCCCGGGGTCGCCGCTGCTCGGCTCGGAAACGCTCACAAAGGCATCCGGGATTTTGGAGAGTTTCCGGCGGACATCGGCAACTATCTCGGATTGCGACCGGGTCCGGAATTTCCGGTCTTTAAGGGTGACATTCATGTTGCCTGAGTTTGACGAGCCGCCGAACCCGCCGGTGGAAGCCATAAAAAAGTTCACTTCCGGGATGGCTTTGACAATATCGATAACTTTCCTGGTTATCTCTTCGGTCGCCAGCACGGAATAATCTATGGGCGTTTCTATGCGCACCATAAAGCGCGACCGGTCTTCCTGCGGCGCGAATTCCACGGCCAGATTCTTAACCAGCCATAAACTGCCGATAAAAAGAATCACCGCCACCGCAATGGTCGTAAGGCTGTATCTTAAAGTAACGGCGATAACCCGCTCGTAGAGCCTGCGGGAACCGTTCATCAGCGCCTCGAACCATTTGAAAAGGAAAAACCGCGCCACGCCCACCTTAAGAAACCGGGAAGCAAGCATCGGGGTTAAGGTCAGCGCCACAACCAGCGAGACAAATATGGAAAAAGCCAGGGTCATCCCGAATTCATAGAAGAACCGGCCGATAACCCCGGACATGAAAGCGACCGGCAGGAATATCCCCAAAAGCGCGAAAGTGGCGGCGATTGCCGCGAAGCTTATTTCGGCGGCGCCATCGCGGGCGGCTTCGAGCATTCCCTTGCCTTCTTCCCTGTGGCGATAGATATTTTCCACGATGATGATGGCGTCGTCAATGACAATCCCGACCGCCAGCGCCAGGCCGAGCATGGTCAGCGTATTTAATGTAAAGCCCATAAAATACATAAATCCGAAAGTGGCGATAATCGAGGTCGGGATGGCCAGGGCGCTGATAATCGCCGTCCCGATATTCTGGAGAAACAGAAGAATAACCAGAGACGCCAGAATCGCGCCGACCAGGAGATTCATATTGACATCCTCTATGGCGCGTTCGATAAAGACCGAATTATCAAAGGCGATATCCATATACATGCCTTTAGGCAGGATTTTACGCACCTCTTCTATTTCCGCGCGGATGGCGCGCGCCACGGCCACCTGGTTGGCGCCGGTCTGCGGGGAAACGCGCATGCCGATGCCGGAACGCTCCGAGCCATCGGAATCGACAAAACGGACGATTGAATCCAGGTCATTCATTCCGTCTTCGGCATAGCCGATATCGCTTATTTTTATCGGAGAGCCTTCGCGGTAGGCAAGCGCGATATCATTAAAGCGCAGGGCATTATCAATCCTGCCTTTGGTGTTAATAACCAGTTCCTGGATATTCGTTTCCACCTTGCCGCCGGGCACTTCCAGATTTTCCTTCTTAAGAGTATTGATAACATCCTGGATAGTCAAGCCGTATTGCTTGAGTTTATTCCGGTAAAGCCAGATTCTGATTTCCCTGGTCCGGCCGCCGCCGACATCGATGGAACCGACTCCGGGCTTCTGCTGGAGCCGCGGGGCGATGGTCTCTTCGGCAAACTGGCGCATCTCGGTCACCGGCAAATCTCCGTAAACAGCTATCATCATAATCGGCTGGGCGTTGGCGTCGTATTTGCTGATATTGGGCGCTTCGGCGTCTTCGGGCAAATCGTGAATCGCCCGCGAAACCGCGTCGCGCACGTCCTGGGCGGCGCTGTCAATATTCCTGTATAATTCAAATTCCACGGTGACGCGCGATGAGCCGCGCCGGTTGGATGAGGTAATATGCTTGACGCCCTCCAGCTGTCCCAGGGCGGATTCAATTTCCTTGGTAACGCTGATTTCCACCTGCTCCGGCGAGGAATTGCGCCAGTTGGTGCTGACGCTGACTATCGGATAATCGACATCCGGCATCATGGCGATGCCAAGCCTGATAAACCCGATAACACCGAAAATTAGAAGAGCCGAGATGACCATCACCGTGGTCACCGGCCGCTTTATCGAGGTATCCGGAAGCCACATAATTATTTATCCTTCTTTGTTTCTGACGGCGCGGGCTTATCGGGAACCGCTTCCACCTTGGCGCCCTCCTCCAAAAAAGAGCCCGAACGCACCACCACCGTATCTTCAAGTGAAATCCCGGAGGCGATTTCCACGAAGTCGTCTTTTTCTATGCCGATGGTAATATCTTTCCTGCGCAGCACGCCGTCAACCACCGCGAAAACATATGACTTATCGACATCAAACCGCAATGAACGGCGCGGGACCATAATCGCTTTCTCGCTGGTCTCGCCGACGAAACTGACATTGGCGGAATAGCCGGCGCGCAAGAGGCGGTCTTTGTTATCAAAATACGCCTTGACGATAACGGCTCTTGTGCTTTCCGCGATATTCGGGGCGATGTAAAATATTACTGCCTTAAAATCCTTGCCCAACACGGCCGGCACGGAAAAAGTCACCGTCTTGGCAGGCACCAGATATTTCGCTTCCCGTTCCGGTACGGTAAAGCGCAGCTTAAGAACCGTCCGGTTAACCAACTCGGCAACCGGGCTTCCGGTATTCAGGTATTCGCCCACCGAAACAAGTTTCTTCTGGACTTCCCATTTATGCTTGTTTTCACCCCCTTCAATTACGGGGGCTTGAATAACTGAAGAATCCAGCGCCCGCTGGGCAATCTGGCAATTGGTCTGGGCGCCGGCAAGGTCCGCCTTGGCGTTTTCCAGCGCGTTTACAAAACCCTGGTAATCCTGGCTTGATATCAGGTCTTTTTCACGGAGCGTCTTGGCTCTGGTGTAATTATCCTCTGCCAAAGAGAGATTTGCTTTTGCCTTATTAAAGGCAGCGTTTGCTTTTTCCAGGTTCAGCTTAAAATTAGTCTCATCCAGAACGACCAAAGTATCGCCCGGATTTATTTCCTGCCCTTCCTTGAACTTAACTTCTTTGATAAGCCCGCCAACTTCGGTGGCAATGCTTGTTTCATCCTCGAGTTCCAGAGTGCCGATGGCGGTTATGACGCGCTCAACCCGTTCCTCGGTCGGTTTGGTAACGGTGACCGTCGCAAGGCGCGCCTGCTTGGCTTTAGGCTCTTCCTTTTGCGAACAGGAAAAAGATAACAGGGGACAAAACGCTAAACAAAGTGTTATTATAAAGATATTTGATTTTACCATCGTTGTCTCTCCCTCTAAGAAGTTATAAACCCAGTTATTATATCTTCGCCCATGCTAAAAACAAGGAAAAAGATTCTCTTCATTCCGCCTACATATATATAGATTGCACCGAAGTTCCGGAAAGGTTACATGAAAATATTGTTTTAGCGTATTTTTATGGTAGGGTTATCAGCGGTGGAGAATAACAGGTGGGCTGATTGCTAACTACTATCTACTTACTAAACTCTTGCGAAATGCTTTCTCTGTCATTGCGAGCGACCATAGGGAGCGTGGCAATCTCGGTTTTATGCAGGAAGAGAAGGGATTGCTTCGTCGCTCTGCTCCTCGCAATGACACTTTTTGCCCATTTCGCAAGAGTTCAGTACTTACTATACCGTCATCCCCTGCTTAATCCTGAACCCAGAATACTCCTTCCCGGCAAACCGCTCCGGGGAAAGCAATGAGATATTAAGCGATGGCTTGGTTCCTCTCATTATCTCCGCCAATAGCTTGCCGAGCATGCCGGCACGCATAAACCCGTAGCCGTTATCGCCCCCAGCCAGCCAAAATCCTTCCAAATCCTTTATCGGGCCTAAAACCGGCATCCGATCCGGGGTCGCCATGCAAAGCCCGGCCCATGATTTTGCCACGCCCGCCTCGGACATTCCGGGAATTAATGACGATATTTTATCCGCAATCTCGGAAAGAAATTTATCATCCCCCCGCTGTTTATATTGGTCCGGGTTTTCTTCTGTCTCTGTCGTGCCGTCACCGGCCAGCAGTAATCCGCCGGTTTCCTCGTGGAAATATACGTTCTTTGCCATATCGTACACGGCAGTAAAGTTATTGGGAAGTTTGTGTTTTGGTTTCAGGACGGCCATCCGCCGCTCCGTAGCCGTCGCTCCGGACTGGCATAGGACGGCAATCTGGGTGCGGTAAGGTTTTAGGGGAAGCTTCAATCCGGCAAACGCGCCCACCTTTTTCGCCCAGGCGCCTGAGGCATTGATTATGCAAGGCGAGGAAATATAACCCTGGCTTGTCTTAATGCCGCGGACTTTGTTATTAGATATATCAATGGCAATTGCTTCCGTTTTTTCCCAAAACTCCACCCCCTTTTTACGCGCCAGGGAGGCGAATGCCGAAACTATCTGGTAAGGGTCTATGTAACCATCTTCAGGAGTGTATAAACCGGCAGTGAAAATATCCGTTGCCATCCAGGGAAGATTCTTTTTAATCGCCGCTTTATCCCAGCGGCGGTATTCCACGCCGGCTTTTTTTATAAGGAGCTCTGATTGGGCAAGGTGTTTCTCGTCATCGGAAGTGCTTGCCAGATAGACAAGTCCTGTCTGCCTGAAGGCGGATTCAATGCCGGGCAGTCCATTATATATTTCCAGCGAACCGTTGACCAGGGCGATATCAAGCTCTGTCGTCCACTGGCGTATGGTCAGCCCGGCGGCCTTGCCTGTGGCGCCGCTTCCGAGCAAGTCCTTTTCCAGGAGTATTATATTCTTAGTGCCGGATTGGGCGAGGTGGTAAGCAATACTTGTCCCGATGATACCTCCGCCGATGATTACAATATCCGCTGATTTGAACACGGTTTTGCTTCCCTAAATTTATAATTTAAGAAACCGCCCCGAAGAATTTCGGGGTGGGTTCGTTCCATTAAAATTATAGTTTAGAATCCATCCCGAACACTTCCTGCCTCGCCGGCAGGCGGGTCGGGGCGGTTTCGTTCCCTTCTTGTCATTCCCGCGGAAGCGGGAATCCAGTATTTATTAAACGCTCTTATAAAACGTTATAACCTGAATGTCAATTAAATACTATCCTACTCACGACCATTTAGGACACGCCATATAGGGAAATAGGTTGACTCTTCAGACCCCTAAAAGGGGCAGAAAGGAGAGTTAACCATGGGT
>JAGVQN010000100.1 GCA_020051675.1 Candidatus Brocadiia bacterium | reverse complement strand
CCCACGGTATTGCCGGTAGTGGCGGGCGTTTCCGCCAATCCGCCTTTAGCCGGAATGGTATGGAAGGACAGGGGATTGAACTCGGCAATAAGCGTGGCATGTATACTTGATGAGAATAATCTCTTGGATACATTAAAGACGAATACCATAGATGTCGCCAATATCGGCGGGCGCGTTAACCCCAAGGAAAGCGAAATTGTTCTGGTGACGCAGGACAAAATCCGGATTGAATGGGGACGGCCGCCTGATACGGATAAGTTCGGCGAGCTCTCTGTGGCGGATAAGATTAATAACATCAAGACCGTGCTGAGCGCCTGCCCGCAACTGCGCGGAGTCAAATACGTCAAGATACAGTTCGACCAGCCGTATATCGCGTTGGAAGATAAATAGAACCACGTACACGGATTAAGCGGATTAAACAGATGTAAGAAATTAATCCGCCCCCTTCGAGGACTCCCTATTTAATCGGGTATCCCCGAATCCCGCAAGGCGGGAGGAACGGGGCAAAGGCGCAAAGATTAAATAAAAAACCCCCGCTTCATTATCGGGGGTTTTTAAATATAATTTTCCTGTTTAGTTCATCCCCAGCACCTCGACATACGTCGAGGTATAAGGTAGTCTAAGAGCTCTTTTTGATATTCATCAAAAAGATTCTAAGACATACCTAACCACTGGGAAATTTGCGGGGCGTATTTCACGGTAAGTCCCGCGAAGACGACCGCGACCATGGACATCAGTTTTATCAGGATGTTAAGCGAAGGTCCGGCCGTATCCTTGAACGGGTCGCCGACGGTATCGCCGACGACTGCCGCTTTATGGTTAAACGAGCCTTTTCCGCCGTATTGGCCGCTTTCGATATATTTCTTGGCGTTATCCCAGGCGCCGCCCGAGTTTGCCATCATAACCGCCAGGACGAATCCGGTTGAAAGCCCGCCGACCAGCATGCCCATTACTCCCGGCACATCCAGTAAGAGGCCGACCGCGACCGGAGCGATTAAAGCCATGGAAGCAGGCAGAATCATTTCCGACTGAGCGCCCTTGGTGGCGATTGAGACGCAGGTGGTATAATCCGCTTCGGCTTTGCCTTCCAATAGCCCCTTGATTTCCTTAAACTGGCGGCGAACTTCCTGGACCATTCTGCCCGCGGCGCGCCCGACCGCTTTCATGGACATCGCGGCGAACGCAAAAGCAAGCATGCTTCCGATAAAAGCGCCGACCAGGACTTTCGGGTTCATCAGGGTAATCTTATAAAACTCCATGAAGTTATCCAGGCTTGCGCCGGCTATATCAACGGCTCCGGAGCCGATTTGAATCACCGTGACATGGGCTCTTTCCAATCCCATCCTGATTTCTTCGATATACGCGGCAAGCAAAGCCAGCGCGGTTAAAGCGGCTGAACCGATGGCGAAACCTTTGCCGGTTGCCGCGGTGGTGTTGCCCAAAGAATCCAATGCGTCGGTTCTTTCACGGACGAACGGAGGCTGGTTGGTCATCTGCGCGTTTCCGCCGGCGTTATCCGCAATCGGGCCGTATGCATCGGTGGCTAAGGTGATACCGAGCGTAGAAAGCATGCCGACCGAGGCAAGCCCGATTCCGTAAAGGCCGCGGATGGGGTCGGTAAATCCGCCGGAAAGCCCGTAACTCAGCAACATGCCGATGCCGATTGAGATTACCGGAATAATGGTTGATAGCATACCGAGCGCCATACCGGAAATAATGGTGGTTGCCGGCCCGGTTTGGGTTTGTTCAGCGACCAGCTGGGTGGGTTTATAGTCGCTGGAGGTATAATATTCGGTTGATTTCCCGATGACGATGCCGACGACCAGCCCGACCACGATAGCCAGCCATATGCCGATGGCGCCGCTTGATACGCCCATGAAAACGGGGTTGCCCAGGCTGGTGACATCTTTCAAAATATAGAACACGGCGAATGCCGAGAATATCACGATAAGCAATGAGGAAAGATTAATGCCCCTGAAGAGCGACGCCATTAAGTCTTTTTGGGTCGCCTTTTCCTTGGTGCTGACGGCGTAAATGCCGATGATTGAAAGGAAATTACCGATTCCGGCAATAATCATGGGCAGTATTACCCAGGGGAGCGGGTCGGTTTTAAGGCTTAATGCGGTTGCCGCGCCCAGGGCGGCCGAGGCAAGAATCGAGCCGCAATAAGATTCGTAAAGATCCGCGCCCATTCCGGCGACGTCGCCGACGTTATCGCCGACGTTATCCGCGATAACCGCCGGGTTCCGGGGGTCGTCTTCCGGAATGCCGGCTTCCACCTTGCCGACCAAGTCCGCGCCGACATCAGCGGCTTTGGTGAAAATACCGCCGCCGACACGGGCGAATAACGCCTGCGTGGAAGCGCCCATTCCGAAGCAAAGCATGACTACGGTTATTTCTTTTAAGTCCATCGGCTGGAAAAATATGAAATTAGGATAAATCTGGTGAAGCGCGGGAACTCCTTTGTAAAGGAGCAGGAACCACAAGCAAATATCGATAAGCCCGAATCCGACCACAATCAATCCCATGACCGCGCCGCTCCGGAAAGCGACTTTCAAGCCTTTATTGAGGCTGTCTTTGGCGGCAAAGGCGGTTCGGGAGCTGGCTTCGGTCGCGCTGAGCATTCCGAGGTATCCGCACAGTCCGGAGAAAAATCCGCCGGTCAGGAACGCGAAAGGCACCCAAACGGATTGTGCCTTAAGCCAGAATGCCATAATGCTTAGGAGGATTGAGATTATTACAAAGACAATAGCTACGACTTTGTATTGCTGTTTAAGGTAAGCCATCGCCCCTTTTTTGACGTAGCCGGCAATTTTTACCATTTCCGGCTCGCCGGGATTCTGTTTTTTCATCCAGAAATAAAACAGCAGGGCAAACCCTAAGGCAACCAGGGATCCAACCGGTGCCACCCACCAAACCGCGGGTATAGTGCGTGATGCTTGTGCTGCCGTTTCCTGCGCCCACAAAGGTGTCCCCCCCCCAACCAGCCCGGCCACAGTGTAGCCAGCCATCAGCATCTTTTTTGCCATATTATTCTCCTTTCTGCCAAACAAATTGCAGTCTGTTCATTCTTTCAAATTCAACATCAAGCGTAAACATATAATTATACCTGGAAAAGTATTCTACATATAGCTCAATCACTTTTTTAAGTAAAGAAATATATGCTTTTTCGTTGCTCTTGGGTGTTTTGGAAAGCGCTTCTTCGGCGCGGATGATTTCTTCGAGCTTCCCAAGGCGTTCCTTGAAGGCATTAAAGAAAAACGCCGAGCCGTGCGAAGGGTCATCCGGAATGACTTCCTTTTCCAGGGCAATCATTTTGTTAAGCCATTCTTTCGCCGTATCGAATCTATTGGCGTAAACGCCTTTGAAAAGCTCCTCCAAATAAGGCGAAAGGAGGTATTCCATGCGCGCTCTTATCGGCACGTTATCCATGTATTTTGCGCCGGTCAGCGCTTTATCATATTCCCTGAGGACATCAGGCAGGCGCGAAAAGAATTCATCCTGCTCCGCCTTGGAATTATATTTCCCCGCACCTGCGGTATACCCTGAAGTCCCGAGACCTTCAGGATCTAGGGAGGATTCCCTATTATTCGGGGATCCCTGAAGCGAAACGGAATGGGGCCACAGTTCTTTTTCCATGATAAACGCTGATTTCAATAAATTGCAGCCTTTGATTTTTTCAGCGAACATATCCGCGTCAATTTCATATTTCCTTATTGCCTCCGCGTAAAGATTTACCAGATCATCGATTTCATTTATCGCCAGATCAAATTGCTTTTTCCTCAGGCGTTCGAAAAGGTTGTTAAAACGGCATGCCGCGTCCATCATTTCCCACTTTTCAATCTCGTATTTGAATTCGCCTTTGGCAGTAAGCGTTTCGACAATCTTACGGAACCATTCAGAACCGATGATATAACAGCTTTTGCCGGTAAGTTTTTCGAGCCGTTCCATGAGAATCCTGTCCTGCGGGAAACGGTGGTAATAAATCCGGCCGATATCACCTAGGATATCCGTGTTATCCGGATTCCAGCGCAGGCCGTCGTAAAGGTGCTCCATTCCCGCGTTAATCCATTCCCACTGGTGCGCTTCGGATTTGAGCCGACCGGCGATGTTATACGCCATGGCATGGGCGTTAAATGTCCAGACAGCCACCACCTTGGGCTGCAAGCGGGCCGTCAGGTTGAGTATTGATTTCAACTCGTCATACTGGTGATGATCGTTTAGTTTATCCGCGATAATCCAGAGGTAATCGATAACCAGCGGCTTAAAACCGCCCAGCACAATGCTGCCAATATAGGCGCTGATATATTCAACCGAAGGGAGCGTTTCCATCGGGCTTTCCTGGATTATCTCTTCTTTCTCGGGCAGGCGGTCAATCTTCAGCTGAAGAAAGAATATCAGAACGAGCAACACCGCCATGGCAATCAGATTGTTTTTATGTTTTAATAATCCCATTATTGCAAATCCCTGCTTCTGAAACCGATCCACCCGATAATAAAAACCACCGAGACATACATCAGCATGTAAGAAAAAGAGCCGCCGATCATATTAGCGGTAACCGGCTGGGCGGTCAGCAATAAATCCGTTCCGTCATATTTGCCCAAATCCGGCAGGACATCAAAGACAAAATAACTTACCGCTTTGGAAAGCTTCATAAGCCACAGGGGCATGATGTCCTCGTAAGGCACCTGGCGTCCAGCTGAGGACTGGAGGCTTTGTTCGGCGATTATTTTCATCATTTTTTCCATGACAGCCAACGATTCGCGCAAGAAACCCATGGCACTCCCGGTGAAATAGAGAAAAAGCCCTAAGAATATGGTTACGCCTCCGGAAAGGACGGTCGATGCGCCGATGACTATCCCCATGACCAAAACGATTCTCAAATATATCAGCAGGCTCGCTTTAAAGAAATTCCATTCGAAACTGCTCGGCGCGGAAAGGATGACCAGGCTTTCCGGCGTGACCGTTAACTGGCTGGCCGGATTGATTCGCTGGGCGGTAATGTTTACCCGACCCATTGCGTCTATATAAGAACGCGGGAATTGCAAGACAATCGGCCTCTCATAAAACAATTTGAACCGCTGGGTTGTTTCTTTTTCTTCCGATACGTTGCGTATGACCAACGCCATATCGGATGAAATTTGATACTGGCTTTCCATTATTTGCGCCGACAGTTTTATTTCAACCGGGTCTTTCAGGGTGTATCTGTCCAGGTTCTCAAAATACCAGGTGGCTTCGTTATCGCCATCGCCTTTTAAAGTGACTGATACCGGCTGTTCGCCTTCCTTTGTCCCAAGCATTCCCGCGCCTGATTGTCCAGGCGGCTGGACGAAAGAAAACTTATCCGCTTTGATAGGCGACTTGGGATAAGAGATGCCGGTTTGCCCCTTGGAGGTGACAAAATCAACCGTATGCAAATATATAATACCGATCATTCCGATAACAGCGATAAAACAGGCGATGACCAGGCAGAATCCGAGGAATTTGCCGATTAAATATGTTTCCTTGCTGACCGGTTTGGACACCACGAAATAAACCAGTTTGGCTTCTATTTCCGAAGGTATCGAAGCGCCTGCCAGGAAGATTGCCATTATCATGCCGAAGAAAGAAATACCCCTGACCAGCCAGATTTCAACCAGCTTGACTTTGCCGCCTTCGCCGACAGCCGGGAATAACGCCGAGGAAGCGATAAGGAGTACGGTAAAGAGTAAAATAATCAGGAATATTTTCTTCCTGATGACTTCCTTAAAGGTAAGGATGATAATGGCTAAAATCTTGTTCATGGATATTATTCCGGTTTTGCTCCCGCTCCACTTCGTTTCGGGGACTCCCCATCATAAGTAATCCCCGTAGGGGGCGTCTTGTCTTTTATCGTTTTAAGGAAAAGGGCTTCAAGCGATTCGGTTGGCTTTTGGACGCTGACCATTTCAGCACCTTCTTTCCGGATGAATTCTTTTAGCTTTGCTTCAAGCTCCGGAGAAAGCCCTTTGACGGTAATTTCGGAAAGCTCGTTTATGGTTAAGAGATCTTTAACCGCTCCGATTTTCTGGGTAACTCCGTTGTGGAGTATGATAACCCGGTCACAGACATTTTCCACATCAGCCAAAAGGTGGCTGGAAAGGAAAATGGTTTTTCCCTTTTTCTTTAAATCCAGTATTATATCCTTGATATGGCGCGACATCAAGGGATCCAGCCCGGAGGTCGGCTCATCAAGGAAGATGACATCGGGGTCGTTTATGATAGCCTGCGCAAAGGCAAGGCGCCTCATCATTCCCTTGGAATATTCCCTGACCAGGCGTTTGCGCGCCCATGCCAGCCCCAGTAAATCCAGCAATTCATCGGCTTTCTTGCGCCTGAGTGAACTCGGCATCCTGAAAAGCCTTCCGTAAAAGTCAAGCGTTTCATCCGCATTCAGGAACTTATGTAAATAACTCTCCTCCGGCAGGAATCCGATGCGTTCCTTGACGCTTACGTCATGGGGAGGCCTGCCTAAAAGCAAGGCGTTACCGGAAGTCGGATTGATAAGCCCCATGAATATCTTCATGGTCGTGGTTTTGCCGGAGCCGTTCGGTCCCAGGAGCCCGAAGACCTCACCCTGGGAAACCTCCAGATTGAGGTTATCCAGCGCTTTTACTTCATAACGGCTGAAAAAAGACCGATAAATCTTAGTAAGATTATGCGCTTCAAGAATTACTTTACCGTCCATATCATTTGCCCCCTGATAAAACGTTTTAAGTATATTATACAGACTGTAAATAAATTGCAATTAAAATCGGCTCGTTATAGAATAGTTTAATAGCTATGAAAAATCCGATAAAACGGCTGTATGACTGGGTGTTATCCTGGGCGGGAACTCCTTACGGCGCGTGGGCGTTATTTTTGCTGGCCGTTGCCGAATCGTCGTTTTTCCCGGTGCCGCCGGATGTCCTTCTGATTGCGCTGGTTATCGCCATTCCGCTTAAGGCTTTTCGTTATGCGGTAATCTGTTCAATCGGGTCGGTTGCCGGCGGGGGCCTCGGGTATCTTATCGGCTGGCAGCTGTATGAAATAATCGGCAAATCCATTATCGATTTATATCAGTTGAACGAAGCATTCCAGAAAGTCGGCACGCTCTATGATGAAAATGCATTCTGGGCGGTGATGGTTGCCGGGTTCACCCCGATTCCCTACAAGGTTTTTACCATTGCGGCCGGCGTATTCAGGGTGGATTTCACCGTGTTTATTATCGCTTCCATCATCAGCCGTTCGGCGCGGTTTTTCATGGTCGCCGCGATACTTTATTTCATCGGTCCCAAAGCCAAAATTTTTATCAATAAATACTTCAACCTGATAACCATCGCGTTTATCGCTCTGGCCATTCTCGGTTTTGTCATGATAAAATATCTTTGCTAACATTTCGGTTTGTGGTAAAATACTTTGTATGAATAAGGTGTGCTTTACCAGACAGCTTTGCAGTATTTGTCTTCAATCCTTCTCGCCTTTAAAACTAAAGCGGGTAAGAAATATTTCCATCTGCGCCCAATGCCTGAAACTGATTGCCGAAAGACAGGATGAATGGAGGAAGGTTGCCGAACATCCGAAAACAATCAATCCGGAAGAATCGGAAACCCCGAACGAAGCGGGGATACTAAAGGTTATTTCCCGCGAAGGGTCGCCTTTTATTGAGGATATCAAAGCTGCCTCCGGCGCTTTTAGCAAAGGGTTTATCGCCATAGTTATCGCCCGGGTGGCGGCCTATTTCGGTGGCTCAATATTATTTGCTTCTGATGAAATCTGGCTTGCCATGCTGAACGGCGCCATGCTGGCGGATATCATTACCTGGTTTATATTTAATATTCTGCAAATGCCTTTTGTCGGAATGGGATTCGCTTCGGAGTTTATAATCTACGGCGGTTTTATGAGTTACCTGGCGGGCACGGATAAGCTGATAATGTTAAGTTCACCTCTGCAAGGTGAGCCGATGGCGCTTGCTATGCTTGTGTTCATGTTCGTGGGAATATTTAAAACTATCTTTTGGGCAACCGGGCTCTTTTGCACAGGGAAAGCATGGGGAGAATGATTATTTGCCGCCGCCGGAAGTAATCATGTATTTTAATCCAACCAGGGCGAGGACTCCGCCCCCGATTATCAGGAAAAAGACCCCGACATACGGCTGGACATCAGCCAGCTGTAAAGGCGTTATCCCCAAGAAACTGACATCGTTTTTCTCTATCCTGTCCTTAAGAAAAACTCCCAAAGCGCAGATGCCTCCGGCAAGGAGGAAAATAATGAATCCGGCAAGCAATCTCCGTGCTTTGGATAAACCGAATATCGCTGCGATGATTATTCCCCCGATGACAAACGGCGGGACCAGAAGTATAATATGTAATGATTGCTCTTTGTAGGCGTAAATCATCTTGGTGGTCAATCCCAAAACCACCCGCGCCTTTGCCCAAGGAACGAAAATAGAGCCGGCCAGCATGGCAATCCCGATTACAAAGAGGAGGAAGGTGACTATTTTTAGGAACCATCCGGATGAACCGCCGCCGGATTTTCCCCCTTTAGGCTTCTCTTTCCCCTTATCCTTTTCTTTATCTTTCGCCATAACTATAATCTAATCGTCAAAAACGGGTCGGTTCAATATTTAAATATAACAAACTCTTGACCTCTTGTGTAAGAGTGCTTATGATTGACTTTATGCCCAGCGACAAACACCGCATTAAATTAGTTATCGGTTTTATCCTGATAGGTTTTTCCGCGCTCATCGCCCAGGCGGTTATGGCGCGCGAATTGCTCGTAATATTCCAGGGAAACGAAGTCGCGCTCGGCATTATCTTCGGCGTATGGATGATTGGCATTACTATCGGCGCTTGCTTATCCGCCTTATTTATCGATCGGCTGAAAAACCTTTATCCGGTTTTAGTTATTATCATTATCGCAATGACCGCGGTTCTGCCCCTGATGGTGTATTTTATCAGGATTACGAGGAGCCTTATCTCCATCCAAGCCGGACAACCCATTCCGCTTATCCCGATGGTTTACTTAAGCCTTCTCCTGGTTATTCCTTTTAGTGTCTTTGTAGGAATAATCTTTCCTGTTATATGTAAGATATATACGGAAGAAGATAGAGAAGGAGGCGAAGGTTTAGGCGGAGGTGAAGCTGCCATCCAAATCGGATGGGTCTATATCTACGAAGCTCTGGGCAGTTTATTAGGCGGAGTGATTTTTACCTTTGTCCTCGTTGAATACTTCAATTCATTTACCATTATCATGGTATCAAACAGCTTATTGCTGGCGGCAACGCTGATGCTATCCGGCTCTTCCAGAAAAGTTCTTTCCGGGTTGACCATTTTATTCCTTCTGGTAAACCTATTGGGAATAGTCACCTATGCAAATTCATTACATCAATATTCGGTCAAAAAACGATGGGAATCATTCCGCCCGGGCGAAGAACTGATGGAAAGCGTAGATTCCAAATACGAAAACCTCGTTATCGGCAAGCTGGGGAATCAGTATCAACTCTATGGCAACGGGCAGTTTGTCTCAAGTTTTCCTGATGATTATGCACACGAGCCTCCGGTCCATTTCCTGCTAACCCAGCATCCGGAGCCGAAGAATATCCTGCTTATCGGAGGGGGAATCGAAGGAATGCTCTCCCCTATCTTGAAACATCCTTCGGTTCAGGAGTTGCATTACGTCCAGCTTGACCCGAAAATGACGGAGCTGGTCGGGAAATATCTGCCCCCTACCTTCGGTAGGGGACTCCCATTAAATCGGGTGTCCCCGAACCCCGCCCCGGCGGGGGGAGCGAGGCCTGAAAAGATTGCGGATAACAGATTGCAGATTCATCATCTGGATGGGAGATACTTTGTTAAGCATACAGAAAATAAGTTCGATATGATTGTCCTTAACCTGCCTGACCCATCAACCGCCATGATAAATAGATTCTACACCACGGACTTCTTCCGTGAGGTAAAGCGAATCCTTAATCCGGGTGGAGTGGTGGTGACAAGCATTTCTTCCGCGGTAAATTATTTCAGCCCAACGGTTCTGGTTTATGTCGGCTCGCTTTATGATACGCTGAAATCAGAGTTTAAGAATGTCCTGGTGACGCCGGGCGACCGGGCATACTTCTTTGCCACGGATTCCGACAATATTATTACGTTTGATATCGCCCTGCTTGATAAGCGCTTTAAGGAACGCAATATCACTACCGACAGGTTCGTCTCGCCCGCCCAATACGAGCTTTATATCCAGTCCTCACAGCTTGCCTTTATGGATAAAACCCTTGAAGAGCGCAAAGAACATTATCTTAACACTGATTTACAGCCAATAAGTTATTTCTTTAACCTGGTTCTTTGGGATACGATTATGAGCGGTTACGGAACAGAGCCGGGTGTATTCTTTAAGGTATTACAAGTCCTAAAATTCTGGTGGATACTGGGAATCATCGGATTATTATTCTTGCTGAGATTAGCCTATTTGTTCATGACACCTAAAAGGGCATTGCATCACCAACGGTTTAATAGTTTATACTCTATCTTTGCCATCGGATTGGCCGGATTATCCGCTGAACTAATCCTCATCTTTGCCTTCCAGAATATCTATGGATACATCTACCAGAAAATAGGTCTGATAATCGCCTTGTTTATGCTCGGACTGGCGCTGGGCGGAATTATTTCCAACCGTTTTATTATGACTAAACCACGGGCATGGGCAAAGGTGCTGGCGTTTATTAATCTATCGCTGGTAATATTCGCCCTGCTCCTGACGCCGGCGATAAAGCTTATTGAAGGCGTAGGATCAGGAGAATATTCGTTTATCCTTTTGATTATGCTATGCGGTATTATCACCGGATTGGCTTATCCGGTTGCTAATCGCCTGTATCTCGAATCCGAGCCGAGAATCGGCAAGGCATCAGGCTTGATAGACAGCGCGGACCACTTCGGCGCGTTTATCGGAGCGTTGCTTACCGGCGTGATATTCATCCCGCTTTTCGGCATATTCCAGACGTGTGTCTTTATCGCATTCTTAAACCTGGCAGGAACAATCCTGTTAATAGCCACCAAGGCACCAAGACACTAAGAAAGAACTAATTACTTTTGTGTCTTCGTGTCTTAGTGGCAGATATTTATCTCTCTTCGATGATGATAGAAAGAATCTTAACCGGTACTTTTGGCTTGTGGAAGGCAACGCCTTCAATCACTTTTTCCTCCACTTCGGTATTGCCTATTTTATCCAGGACGTCAAATCCCGCCTATCAGCTGTCCGAAGACCGTGTATCTGCCATCCAGGTGCGGGCGGGGTGCGTGGCGCCCCCGACGTTGTCGGGGGACTCTCTATCGTCCCGCGGAGCGAAGTGGAGCGGGGCAGATATAGAATTCGGTAGAAGCGCTGTCCGGGTCTTCGGCGCGCGCCATTCCGACCGCGCCGGTAATATTCGGATTCTTGTTGAATTCCGCCTTGACGGTATAATCAACTCCTTCGCCTTCTCCAACCCCGGCCTGGATGACGTGTCCCTTGACTACGCGGTAGAATTCGCGGTTATTGTAGAATCCCGCCTTGGCAAGCTTGATGAAATTAGCGCACGATAACGGCGCGTCTTTTGTGAAGAATTTGAAGGTCATATCTCCCATGGTTGTCTTGATTATGGCAATGGTTTCCTTGGCTGCCTGCGGCTGGTTGGGTGCTTTGGCATTGCTGGAAGCACAGGCATAGATAAAAATAATCAAACTCCCAATCAGCGTTAATAGTGCGATTCGTTTAATTATAATAACTCCTTTTTTGTATTATCTTATCATCCGATTGTTTGATGTGTCAATACAAATATTTAATGGGTTTCCTGATAATCTCTGCGTTCTCTGTGTCTCTGTGGTGAATATCTATTAATCTTCCTGGTCGTTTTCTTCCTCGGCGCGGTTTTGCTGCGCTTTCAAGCGGTGTGAACCCCGGCGTTCCTGGAAGGAAAGTATCTTCTTGCGCAGGCGGATGGATTTCGGCGTGACCTCGACCAGTTCATCATCCTTGATAAATGTGATTGCTTTCCCCAGCGTCATGGGCAGAACCGGTTTCAGGACAATAATATCGTCGCTCGTTGAACTCCTCATATTGGTCAGCTTTTTGCCCTTGGCGGCATTTACGTTGATATCGAAATCGCGCGGGTATTCGCCCACAACCATTCCTTCGTAAACCTTGTCGCCGGGCTTGATGAAAAGGTTTCCGCGCAGTTCAATGTTCTGCAGGGCATAAGAAGCCGCGACGCCCGTGCGGTCCGCCACGATGGAGCCGGTCAGGCGCGATTGGTAATCGCCGCGGTATTCCTCGTAGCCTTTTAGATATGAGCTCATAATGCCCGTGCCGCGCGTATCGGTCAGGAATTCATTGCGGTAGCCGATGAGGCATCGTGTCGGGATGGTGAATTCCAGCCGCACCCTGCCCGTGCCGTGGTTGACCATATTCTCCATCTGCCCCTTACGGTTGGAAATCTTTTCCGTTATGACGCCGACATGCGCCTCGTCGCAATCTATGAATAAATGCTCTATCGGCTCCAAAGTAACGCCGTCTTTTTTCTTGAGTATCACCTGCGGCCGGCCGACGCTTACCTCGTAGCCTTCGCGCCGGATGGTTTCCAGGAGTATCTCCATCTGGAACTCCCCGCGTCCTTTGACGATAAATGTATCCGTCTCATTGGATTCCAGCTGTATGCCGACATTCAACAGTGTTTCCTTGCGCAGGCGGTCGAGAATCTTGCGCGATTGGACAAAAGCACCTTCTTTCCCGGCAAAGGGAGAAGTGTTCATGGTGAACATCATCGAGACGGTCGGCTCATCCACACTGATGCGCGGCAAAGCCTTGGGTGTTTCCTGAGTGCAGATGGTGTCACCGATATTGACATTTTCCACTCCGGCAAGAATGACAATATCGCCGGGATTCACTTCGTCAACCTGCTCGATTGAAATGCCTTTATATACCTGCAGTTTAGTTACACGCAGGGGCATTGGTTCCCCTTCTTCCTTTATGCAGACCAGGGCATCGTTACAACGAGCCGAGCCGTTGAGCACCCTGCCGATGGCAAGCTGTCCGACGTAATCGGAATAATCCAGGTCGGAAACCAGCATCTGGAAAGGCTCAGCCAGGTCGTAAGAAGGCGGTGGAATTGTTTTAAGGATAGTTTCAAAAAGTATATTCAGGCTTGTCCCCGGCACGGCAAGCGTTTTCTGCGCGATGCCTTCGCGCCCAATGGCGTATAAAACCGGGAAATCAAGGTCGCCCTCGGCGGCGTCCAGGTCTATAAAAAGATTGTATATCTCGTCCAGCACCTCGACGGGTCGGGCGTCTTTTCGGTCTATTTTATTTATGACGACGACTATTTTCAGCCCGGCTTCAAGGGCTTTCTTGAGGACGAACCTTGTCTGGGGAAGCGGGCCTTCGGCGGCATCAACCAGAAGCAGAACGCCATCCACCATGCTTAAGCTCCGCTCGACTTCGCCTCCGAAATCGGCGTGGCCGGGCGTATCGAGTATGTTAATCCGGACATCCTCCCACCAGATGGAGCAGTTTTTGGCGGCGATGGTAATCCCGCGCTCTTTTTCCAGGTCAAGGTTATCCATCACGCGTTCGGTGACATCCTGGTTCTGGCGGAAGACGCCGCTTTGGCGGAGCATGAAATCAACCAGCGTGGTCTTGCCGTGGTCAACGTGCGCGATGATGGCGATATTGCGTATCTTCTTGTTGTATTCCGTGTTTTGCATAAGGTAATTATCGTCACTACAGCGTTTTGAGAGTATAAAAATAGTCATAACTTCTCCTGCCTACGGCTTATAAACTACAGTCTACGGCTTATCCCGTCCCCCAATGTACATCGGGAGGCGGGACGGTAATGACCTGCCGGCACGGAAATACAACTTACCCTGAGGTCCCGAGACCTTTCCCATTCTGCCGAAGGTCACTATCAATCGGGATCCCGGGAGCAAAGCGGAGCGGGGCAGGGGCTAGGATAAGGCGTTAAATATAACCCGTATGGCATGCCAACTAACTTGTATGGCGTGCCAACTAACTCGTATGGCGTGCCAACTAACCCGTATGGCGTGCCAACTAACTTGTTGGCGTGCCTTATAACCCGTATGGATACTCAGATAACTTATATGGGTACCTACCTACGGCTTTGTTGAAGCTCCACGGCTTTATCCCCTACGGGGACTCCCAATATTCGGGTACCCCCGCAGTGAAACGGAGTGGGGCAGCCGGGGTATCTTGGATTACGTGGTTTCGTGAGCGAAACCCCGCACCCCATGGTGGTGCGTGGGTCAAGGGTGGTTTGATGGATGATTTTTACAGGTTATAAAACGTGGCACAAATTAATGTGGGAAGGAAGTTATTTTCCATTTCCCTTCCGTCTTTTTTAGTTTAAATGGGCTATCTGAGCCAGGTATAAAAACTATAGCCTTATTATTTTTAATTTCAATTTGCATGGTTGATTCTAACAGGTCTGCTTGTTCTTTTTTCAAAGCCCCTTGGGATTTTTTAAAACGGCTTTTCATCGTTTCAGAAAATTCATCTAAATCCATTTCAGCAACACTTGAATCGTTTTTAGATACCTCTTGTTGAATAGATTTCCAATCCATTACTTCGTCTAAAGCCTCAACTTTTTTCTCGTTAGCAATAACTAAAATATAAACCATAACGGTTTTTATGATTTCTTTGGTTTCAGGGGCTTGGTTATCGGCTATGTCCTTAGCTACTTCTTCGTCCGTACCGGCAATTATTGATGTGGAATTAGCTTCGGAATCCAGGCTAAGCATTTGATTATTCTCACCCATTATTATTGTAAAATCACCATCGAGGCAATCATTTATTGTGAGCTTATAAGACATGACCTCTTTGTTTCGGTGTTTATTTAAGCACGGTGCGGAAACGGTAATAGTAAAGTTTTGCCACGGCGCTAATGCATCATCTTCTTCCGAATCTTCTTCGGGGTCAGGACAATTAATTCCCATGAAAACATAATCTCCCTGCAAGTTAAGATTCATTTTCCTGAGGAGCAAGAAAACACTTCCAAAAGACATGTGGTTTTTCCCCGTATCTTCAGCTTTATATGTTTTTTTGTCGCCATTTGCAAGGACATCAAAAACCCAAAAACCGTCTTTCTTTTTTATCTCGCCTTTGCGTGTTATCGTTTTTCCTTTATCCTTTGCCAGAAAATCGATTGTTTCCGAAATAACGGAAAAGTCCTCACCTAAAAACGACACGTATTCCATGGCAAAATCATTATTTGCTACGGCAATCTTCCAAGAGCTTTTAACATAATAAATTGCTTTAGATGTTTCAGGCGCTTTATCCACGACAAAAGTCAAATTTCCTACATTTTTAGTATGTCCAAGATAGACGCCAAAACGGTAAGTGCCAAAAAGTGATTTATCGCATCCTTTTAACGAATTTAGTAATTCTTGAGCATGATTTAAATTTTTGTCTCCTTCTTTTTTATCTTCGGCAAAAACAATAATGTTTAAAAGGACAAGTATAATTAACGCAAATCCGCAACAAATATTTCTCGCCATATTATCTTCCTTTTTATATATTAAATTTATTCTGTATTTCTTATTTAAACGATCAAATTCCCTAAAACTAATCATCCGCCTTAGGGCATCCCGTATTTCTGTCCTAATATACACAGCGCGGATTGGGCGCGTTTGCTTTCGTGCCTGCGCCAGGTGATATCAGCCACGGCTTTGATATCCGTCTGCAATTCTTTCGTTACCCTTTCCTTTAGGCCCATTTCCACCAGCGCAATCGCCGCCGCACCGCGCACATACCTGTTATTATCCGCAGTCAGTTTGAGAATATCCGGAATGAGGTCGCTGGCGCATAAATTGCTTAAGGCGTAAAGAGTGTTGGCGCGGACCCAGTTATTTTCATCCTTCATCAGCTTAACGATGTGCGGTATGCACGTTTTGGCGCCGAGCTTGCCCAAAGCCAAAACCGCCGCGCCGCGCACCCATTCATCTTCATCAGAAAGGAGTTTGATTATATCAGGAATTGACTTGGTGCAGTTGAGTTCGCCCAGAACGAATACCGCCGAGCTCCTTATTTTTACGTTGCGGTTTTTGAGGAGCTTCATGATTTTCATAATGGTTTCCTGGGCACCGAGTCTGCCCAGCGCCAGTATCGCCGCCACACGGACGTCGTCATCAGAATCATTTACCAGCTTGGCGATTGCCTGGATTGACCCGCCTGAATGACGAAGTCGGGCAGGTTTACTGCTTTCGAGTTTTACCAGGATACGGATGGCCGATTCGCGCACCTGGCCTTCGTCATCGCACAGTAATTTGGTCACTTCCGGAATGGCTTCCTTCAGATTAAGCCGGACGATTTCATCCGCCGCGGACTGGCTTATCTCGGCATCTTCGCTCCTGACCATGCTGATAAGTTCTTTTACATGCTGGTTCATATTTTAATAAGGATTATATAATGTAACCGGGTTGTGTCAAGACTAAAGGTTTGGTTAGTTTTACCACAGAGAACACAGAGGAATTACTACACACCCCTAACCCCTCTCAAGAGGGGATGCCGTAGGCAGGGGTGTGTTAGTAAATTTGTTATAGGTTCTAATAAAATTACTTATTAGATTCGAGGTTGCCCCGTGAAAGACGGGGCAGGCCGAGCAGGTTATACGTGGCGGAAAGCTGGTGCAGCAGGTTAAACTCATCACCGCGCGTCTTATCCGCAAAGATGATGAAATGGGAAAGCGCCGTTTTGCCCGCCCCATCCGCCCCTAAAAATTCCGCGGAGACATACAGCGCGGTGTTTTCATCCGGGCTTAATAATCCAAGCGTCAGCCCTTCCGGCAGGAGCTTGGCCGCCCAACCGGAGGCGCTATCGGAAACCGCTCTCTCCCCTTTTTTGGG
>JAGVQN010000098.1 GCA_020051675.1 Candidatus Brocadiia bacterium | reverse complement strand
GTGTTGCGGGGGTCAAGTGCTTGTGTTGGAAAGGTCAAGCGCCTGTGTTGCGGGGGTCAAGCACCTGTGTCGGAGAGGTCAAGCACCTATGTTGCGGGGGTCAAGCGCTTGTGTTGCGAGGGTCAAGCGCCTGTGTTGGAAGGATTAAGCGCCTGTGTTGCGGGGGTCAAGCGCCTGTGTCGGAGAGGTCAAGCACCTATGTTACAGTCCATATCGGCGACCAAGGCAGCCGGTATCTACTACCCTACCTACCCCCCACCCACTTTTTATAATGCTACAACCACTCTTTTTAGACTAAAAGTGTTCGATTTTCGCCCCGAAAGCATTCGGGGGAAGGGTCTCAAAACGCATTTTAATTACAGATATAGATTCTTCGCGGAGCCTGTCCTGAGATTCTTCACTTCGTTCAGAATGACAAACGAAGGGCTCAGAATGACCCCGCTCCTCCCGCCTTGTCCTGAGATCCCGAGATCTTCAGGATCTAGGGACGGGATTCGGGGACACCCCTCTGGCGAGAACGCCCGATTATGCTACTACGTAGGGGCAGCCGATTTATAGGGACCTTCGGTAGAATGGTGCCTCAGGCATGATATTTGCCCACGACCATAGTAGCATTGTGTCCGCCGAAGCCGAAGGTGTTGGAGATGGCTACGTTCACCTGCATATCCCTGGCTTTGTTCGGGACATAGTCAAGGTCGCAATTCGGGTCGGGCGTTTCATAATTAATGGTCGGATGGACCTTGTTATCCCTTACCGACATCACGCAGGCGATAAGTTCTATCGCACCGGCCGCACCCAGTAAATGTCCGGTCATGGATTTAGTCGAGCTTATGGCAAGCTTCCTGGCATGCTCGCCGAATACTATCTTTATTGCCTTGGTTTCGGTTAAATCATTCAGCTCCGTCGATGTGCCGTGTGCATTGACATAATTAACTTCTTCCGGTTTTACCCCGGCGTCTTCCAGTGCCATTTTCATTGCCTCCGCCGGCGTAATGCCTTCGGGGTCAGGCGCGGTGATGTGGTTACCGTCGTCGTTCATCCCGAAACCCAATACCTCCGCGTATATCTTGGCGTTGCGCTTTTTGGCGTGTTCAAGTTCTTCGAATATCAGCACACCGCAGCCTTCGCCTATGACAAATCCGTTCCTGTTCTTGTCAAACGGGCGGCTGGCTTTTTCCGGTTCGTTGTTGCGGTTGGAAAGCGCTTTGAGCGCGGCGAAACCGGACAGCCCCATCACGGTTATGGCGGATTCCGTCCCACCGGTAATAATCATCTCCGCTTCATTGTGCTGGATAGTCCTTAAAGCCATTCCCATGGCATGGTTTGCCGAAGCGCAGGCGGAAGAAACCATGAAATTCGGGCCCTTGATTTTATAGTAAATGGCAATCTGTCCGCAAACCGCGTTTATCATCAGTTTCGGAATACAGAAAGGCGATACGCGAGTCGGGCCTTTTTGCAGGAGTTTATTGTGCTGTTCCTCGTATTCGATAAACCCGCCGATTCCTGAACCCATGATTACTCCGCATTTTTTTACATTGAGTTTGGCGAAATCTATTCCGGCGTCTTTAACTGCCTGGACGGATGCGGCCAGTCCGAACTGGGAAAAGCGGTCCATGCGCCGAGCTTCCCGCTCGTCAAACCATTGCCCGGGCTGGAAGTTTTTCACCTCCGCGCCGATGGTCACGTCAAACCCGGTCGGGTCAAAGGCGGTAATCCGCGCCGCGCCGCTTTTTCCCGCAAGTAGCGCCTGCCAGTAATCTTCCGGGTTGTGCCCCAGTGGCGTAATCGCCCCCAAGCCGGTGATGACCACACGCCTTTTATTGGAGCAACTCATTTCTTTAAAGCCTTTTCTATATAGCTGATGGCGTCGCTGACCTTCTGGATTTTCTCCGCGTCTTCGTCAGGGATTGATAAACCGAATGCGTCTTCCATTTCCATGACCAGTTCTACCGTATCCAGTGAATCCGCGCCTAAATCGTTTACGAATGATGTTTCCACGGAAACCTTGGCTTTATCCACACCAAGCTGTTTGCAAACTATCTCTATCACCTTATCCTGTATTTCCTGTGTTGTCGGCATATCCTTATTCCTCCTTCAATTTCCCGAATATTATCCCATTCTGCCGAAGGTCCCGATTATCGGGATCCCGTAGAGCGGGGTCGGGATACAATTTTCAATCTTATGTTTTATCTATTTAAATCTTGCCCGAACTCTAAATCCGGGTAAGTTGTTTTCCTTGCTTTTCGGTCGCCTTCGTATGGGGGTATTATAAGAATATCGGAAATTTAGGCAAGAAAATACGAAATTCTTTAAAATTATTTTAATATTATAAATAAAACCTGATTCCCTTTCGCTGGGTCCGATTTCGGGGAGTCCCCCGCCCCGAAATGCTTCGGGACGGGGTGCCCCGTAGGAATAGGGAAAAAGGGGGTTGGGTTACCCCTGGTTTTTCTTCAGTTCGCCGGTTAATGCCGGTACCACCTCGAATAAATCACCGACAATCCCGTAATTGGCCACCTTGAATATCGGCGCTTCCGGGTCTTTGTTTATCGCCACGATGCACTTGGAGGAAGACATTCCCGCCAAATGCTGTATCGCCCCGGAAATCCCGCAGGCAACATACATCGTCGGGCAGACGGTTTTACCGGTCTGTCCGACCTGGTCTTCGTGCGGCCGCCAGCCGGCATCGACTGCCGCGCGCGAGGCGCCCACCGCCGCTTTTAATATGCCGGCGAGTTCTTCTATAATTTTATAATGTTCCGCCCCTTTCATTCCGCGCCCGCCGGAAACAATCACATCCGCCTCGGTCAGTTCTATCTTTGCCGTGGAGGGTTTAAGCACTTCCTTCACCTTGACGCGCTGGTCATTGGCATCGAGCGCCACATCCAGCTTCTCAATCGAAGCCTGTTTGGCCTGGTCCGCGGTGGCGGCTGGGAACATCTTCGGCCGCAAGGAAATCACCGAAGGCGCCTTTACCGCTTTTACCGTGATGATTGCCTTTCCGGCATAGACCGGTCTCTTTGCCGTGATGGCGCCGTCTGCCGTGTTTAATGCAACGACATCCTGCAGGGCGCTTGTCCCGATAGCGCCGGCAACGCTTCCTGCCAAATCCTTCCCGTTCAAAGTGGCTGAAAAGATTATCGCATCAGGTTTCACTTTGTTGAATGCGGCAACTACGGCTTTGGTGTAAGGCGCTGTGGTGTAATATCCGAATGCGGCTCCTTCAACCGCAAGCACTTTATTGGCGCCGTAAAAAGCCGGTTCCTTGGCGGTGTTCCCCAGGTTGTTCCCTATGACCACGGCAACCACCTCGGATTTTAAGGCGTCGGCTAATCTTCTCGCCTCGGAGATGGCTTCAATCGCGCCTTTCTTAAGCGCGCCGTCTTTGCTTTCCGCGAATACTAATATCGGATTAGGCATAATTCATTTCTCCTTAGATTATTTTTGCTTCTTCCTTCAATAATTTAACCAGTTCCGGAACCGCCTCAACGCCTTTGCCGACAATCTTTCCGGGCGGGCGGCTGGGCGGATATTCCATCTTTACCACTTCCAAAGTGTTTGCGGTGATATTGGCGGCCTTTTCTTCCATCGGTTTTTTCTTGGCGGCCATGATTCCCTTTAGCGATGGATACCGCGGCTCGTTTAAGCCCTTCTGCGCGCTGAAAATAGCCGGTAGCACCACTTCTAAAACTTCCTTGCCGCCGTCGGATTCGCGTTGGACCGTAACGGTTTTGCCTGCCAGGTCTAATTTTACGATTAAGCCGACAAACGGCAGGTTCAAAAGCTGGGCGGTCATCGCAGGAACCTGGGAGTTGTCATCATCCACCGCCTGCTTGCCGAAAAATATGATGTCCGGCGCGAGCTCTTTTAACGCCGCGCTTAAGCCCTGCGCGATTTCATACGGAGCCCGCTGGTATAATTTATCGTCTTTAAGCAGGATGGCTTTGTCCGCGCCAATGGCCAGGCATGTCCTTAAAGTGGTGGCCGCCTCAGCCGGGCCGACGGTCATGGCAATCACTTCATTGCCTTCCGCCCCGAGTTTTTCCTTGACCCTTAGTCCCTCTTCCAGCGCGATTTCGTCAAAGGGGCTGACAATATATTCCACGCCTGCCGGATCGAGTGATTTCCCGTCCGGCGCAACCTTAACCGTGGTTTCAGTTGACGGAACTCTTCTGATACATACAGCGATTTTCATTTAACACCCCCAATAGTAAGATTAAATATTTATCTTTTCCGTCATTCCCGCGAAAGCGGGAATCCAGTATAATGCTGGATACCTGCGTTCCCATGTATGACATTTAAATTACTTCTTCCACCTTAATATTAAATTCCTCGCCGCGGCGACTTCATCCAGCCGTTTCACCGAGCATACATGCGGAGCGGATTTTACTACCTCAGGATTATTTTCCGCTTCCTCGCTTATCTTTATCATCACCTCGATAAACCGGTCCAGCGTCTGCTTGGATTCCGTCTCGGTCGGCTCTATCATTAGCGCCTCGTGGACAATCAGCGGGAAATAGATGGTCGGCGGATGGAACCCGTAATCAAGCAATCGCTTGGCGATATCCAATGTCCGAATCCCGTATTTTTTATAGTGGGTTTCGCCGGTCAGCACGCATTCGTGCATGCAGGCGCGCTCGTAGGCGGTCGGATAATATTTCTTAAGGTGCGCCATGATATAATTAGCGTTAAGGACGGCTATCTCACTTACCCGCTTTATCCCCGTCCCGCCCAGTATCCTGATATAGACGTATGCCTTGACCAGGACCGCGATATTCCCGTAAAAAGCCCTTACTCTCCCTATGGATTTGGGCAGGTTGTAATCCATGGAAAATCCGTCTTTCTCTTTCTTTATGACCGGAAGGGGCAGATAAGGTGCCAGCTTTGCGTTGCAGGCAACCGGTCCCGCGCCCGGTCCGCCGCCGCCGTGCGGAGTGGCGAATGTTTTATGGAGATTAATATGCAGGACGTCCACCCCGGCGTCCGCCGGTTTCATTATGCCCATAAGCGCGTTCAGGTTCGCCCCATCCATATATAAAAACGAGCCGTTCCTGTGTAGGAGCTCGGCTATTTCCTTTATCTGGTTATCAAATAACCCAAGCGTATTCGGGATGGTCAGCATCATTGCCGCCACATCGGGTGTGAGTTTGGATTTAAGGTCGGCCAAATCCACATTGCCCTTGTCATTGGATTTTATCTCAATAGGGCTGTAGCCGCAGAAAGCAACGCTGGCCGGGTTTGTTCCGTGCGCGGAATCCGGTATCAGGATGTATTTACGCGGATTGCCTTTATCTTTTAGGTATGCGCGGATGAGTTTTATTCCGGTGAATTCACCGTGCGCGCCGGCGGCCGGCTGGAGGGTTATTCCGGACATCCCGGAAATCTCTTTAAGGTATTCGCCTAATTCAAACATTAATTGGAGCATCCCCTGGGAAGCTTGGGTATCCTGGTAGGGGTGCATCTTGGCGAAGCCGTCCATGGCGGCGATACTCTCGTTTATCTTGGGATTATATTTCATCGTGCAGGAGCCGAGGGGATAGAAGGAATCGTCCACTCCGACATTCCGCTTGGAAAGGTTGGTGTAATGGCGCACGATTGTGATTTCATTCACTTGCGGGAGCTCGGCGTCTTTAACGCGCAAGTATTTGGAAGGAATTAATTGAGAGAAGTCTTTTCCTGGAATATCACTTTTAGGAAGTATGCACCCATCCCGACTTCCGTCGGGACGTCGCTCTGCTCCGCAACCGCCTGATATTGATTCTTCAAAGATAAGTTTGGACATAGCGAGTAAAATCAATTAAGTAAGTTTCAGTATTATTATAACAAATAGATTTGAGGTCAAGAAAAATTGATGAGTAAACAGATCAAACTAACCTAAAACAAAGAAACTATTTATAAGGACTCCAAGAATACAGAAAATATAATTCTTGACCTCATGGTTTCCTAATAGAGAAGCTGAGCGGCCCCGCTCTGTTGCATAACCCCATTATCCTTGACCAGCCTTATGAATTAACTTATAACTTGTAACCTATAACCTATAACTTATTTTTACCAAGTGGACTTAAAACAAGAGCTTAACACAACGCAATACGAGGCGGTCACTACAACCGAAGGGCCGGTACTGGTCATCGCCGGCGCCGGCTCGGGGAAAACACGCGTCATCGAATACCGCGTCCTCCACCTAATCCAAAACAATATCGACCCGTCATCCATCCTGCTCTTGACCTTTACCCGCCGGGCGGCCCGGGAAATGCTCTTCCGCGCCAGCCGGCATAATACACAATGCCAAGATGTCGATGGCGGCACTTTCCATTCCTTCGCTTACCGGATGCTCCGCAAATATTCGCAGTCAATCGGCTTGTCTCCTTCTTTTTCCATACTGGACGAAGGCGATTCCGAAGAGGCGATCCAGCGCGCCTCATCCAAGCACGGAGTCTATGAAGAAAAGCCCGGGGAAAAGAAACGCTTCCCAAAGAAGGATACCTTAAAATCAATCTTCAGCGCCGTGATTAATAAAGGGTTTTCCGTGGCGGAAACCCTAAACCGCGAATATCCCCATTTCCTTAAGTTTTCACCGGAGATAGAAAAAATCCGGATTGGATACGAAGAATACAAAAAGGCAAAGGGCTACCTGGATTATGACGATCTCCTTATTTATTTAAAGAGCCTGCTTTCTGACGAAACAACAAATGAAAAGATTTCCCGCAGATACCGCTATATCATGGTGGATGAATACCAGGATACCAACCGCCTGCAGGGAGAGATTGTTTTTGCGCTCGGTTCAAGGCATAATAATGTGATGGCGGTGGGCGACGACGCCCAGAGCATATACGGATTCCGCGGCGCCACGCACGAGAATATCATGCGCTTTCCCAAGGAGTTCCCGGGATGCAAAATCATCACGCTGGAAAAGAATTACCGCAGCCTCCAGGGAATCCTTGACGTGGCAAATCCGATTCTGGAAAACATGGAAAAGAAATACCCCAAGCGCTTAATCTCCACTCAGGAATTCGGCGGCGGCAGGCCGATAATGAATTATTTCGCCAATGCCTATGACGAGGCGGAATGGATTGCCGGGACAATCCGCGGGTTTCTCGCCAAGGGGTTTCCGCCCGATGAGATTGCCGTCTTGTACCGGGCGAGCCATCTTTCCATACCGCTCCAGGCGGAACTGGCCAAAAACGGAGTGGATTTCCGGGTGTTCGGCGGCTTACGCTTTTACGAACTGGCACATACCAAGGACGTGATGGCATATCTTAAGATTATCGCCAATCACAAGGACGAGCTTGCCTGGCACCGGGTGCTGACGATGGCGGAGGGAATCGGGCCGGCAACCGCGGATAAGATAATAGAAGAAATCAACTCCGGAGCGGATATGGGCACTGCGATGGCGCGCGTTTTGGGAAAATACGGCGCGGGGCATAAATACTCCGCGGAATTAAAGAAACTGATTACGTTCCTTAACGCGGCCAGCGACAAAAAGCACGGGATAGAAGAGCAGCTTTCGCTGGTAATAGGCTATTACACGCCGATAATGGAAGAAAAGTTCGACGACTGGCCGCAGCGGGCGACCGATTTAGAGGCGTTGGAGCGCCTGATTACCCATTACCATTCCTTAAAGGAATTCCTGGCGGATTTGGCAATCGAGCCGCCGGAAAAAAGGGGGATCGATTTTAAGACGGAGGATAAATCCGTGACGCTTTCCACCATACATTCCGCCAAGGGATTGGAATGGGGCACGGTTTTTATCATCGCCTTGGCGGATGGATACCTGCCTTCCCAATTCGCGCTGAGGGATTCGGCGGAGTTGGAAGAAGAGCAGCGGCTTTTATATGTAGCGGTGACACGGGCGAAGGATAACCTCTGGCTGTCGCTCCCGATGGAAACGGAAAGGGCCGATTTGCCGCGCGTAAATAAGCTCTGCCGGTTTCTGGCCGCGCCGAATGTGCTGGGGAAGATAAGTGAAATGGGAGGGAATTACTAGCTCATCAGCTCACTAGTTCAGAAGGTCATCCCGCTCAGCTGAGAATAAATTATGTTTACTTTTCTTTACCCGTTCTTATAATAACCGCATATGCTTATAGTATTACCGGTCGGCGATATTAATCCGAGAAGGACTTTTCCCTTAGTCAACTACCTTCTGGTCGCTGCTAATTGCTACGTCTTTTTCGCCTATGGGCTTGACGACGCTTTTATCAACCAATACGCCCTTATCCCGGAACGCCTTGAACCGCTTACATTTATTACATATATGTTCCTTCACGGGAGTCTCTGGCACCTTCTGGGTAATATGCTCTTCCTCCTGATTTGCGGGGATAATATCGAGGATAAACTAGGACACTTCGGCTACATGGTTTTATACCTGGTGAGCGGTCTTATCGCCGGCGGGACGCATCTGGTCACTCATTACGCATCCGATATGCCGACCATCGGCGCATCAGGCGCGGTTGCCGGAATACTCGGGAGTTACGTCGCTTTCTTCCCTTTCAGCCGCATAAAATGCTGGGCGATTATTCTTATCTTCCCATTCGCTTTCTACGTCCCGGCAATAGTCTTCCTTGGTTTTTGGTTTGTCCAACAATTATTGCTTTCCTACGCGGAAATAAGTTATAATATGACCGTTGGAGTGGCTTACTGGGCGCATATAGGCGGCTTTGCCTTTGGTTTGATAGTATCTACTATTTTGAGAGTGACAATCACCCAGCCCAAACAGAAAAGGAAGTGATATGGCTAAAGTAATCATCGTTGCCCACGCAGGGACGGGTTCACCGACAAAACATAGTGACGGGACAAAAAAGGCGGTACAGGCGGCATTGCAAGCATTGAAAAAGACGCATTCGGTAATAAAAGCGGCTGTTGCCGGCGCGGCGGTTCTCGAAGATGACCCGCGTTTTAATGCCGGCACAGGCTCATTTCTTAAACTTGACGGGAAAACCATAGAAATGGATGCCGCGGTAATGGATTCCAACGGCGCGCTTGGCGCGGTTGGCGCGATTCAAAAGGTAAAAAACCCGGTTAAGGTGGCGGAGGCTCTCCTGAATTCACCCCATACATTCATGTGCGGTGAAGGCGCTATCAGGTTTGCCCGCCATAAAGGATTCAAAGAATACAACCTGATTACACCATCCGCTAAAAAGCTATACAAAACACGGTTAAAGCAAATCAAAACAAGGACGCTGCCACGGTGGGCGCAGGAAAAATGGGATGCCTTAAAACAAGGGAGCTGTGACGGCATATACCCGATACTTAAAAACACTCAAACAAAAGAAGCCGGCGATACGATTGGCATTGTCATTACAGACGGTAAGGGCAATTTTGCCGTGGCGGTTTCCACCGGAGGAACTTCTTTAGTGTTACCCGGGCGGGTCGGCGACACCCCATTAATAGGTTGCGGATTCTATGCGGGAAAATGCGGCGCGGTTGCGACAACCGGCGTCGGCGAGGAAATAATGAAAAAGATGCTCGCAAAAGAAATCTATGACCGAATCAAAAAAGGAATCAAACCGCAAATGGCTTGTGAATGGGG
>JAGVQN010000023.1 GCA_020051675.1 Candidatus Brocadiia bacterium | reverse complement strand
TTCTTTCGATCTGATGACGTTCCGGGACCACAACACCGTCGTGTTCGAGGACGATGCGGGAACTAAAAAGGAATTAACCTGTAACGAGCGCTACTATGTGCCAAGTGAACTCACATGGCTTTTAAAGACGTTGGGGTATAAAAAAATCGATATTTTCGGCGCCAAGCTCGGGGCGTACTCAAGAAACGACAAGCTGACGACAGGGGATTTTGAGATGCTTGTTATTTCTCAAAAGTAGAGATTATTGTTCCGTAAGCATCAAGAAAAGAAGTTAAACAAGAAGTATTTAAGATCTCTCTTTGGAAATTAATTATTGATGGGACAGTCTAATGATATTTTCCAGCCCATGCCTATCTTGCGGCAGGTTTTTATAACTAGCGGCATTTCACGGGTTGTAGGGTTCGCCTACCATCCACGACTAACCGTTCTGATTAGGACTACGGAGTAACAACGCATTTAGCCGTCTGGCCAAAAGGACCGGTGCGCATCTTTTTATCAAACCACTGCGCCTTGTATTCCACAGTCGCCGGCTCAGTTATGGATAATTGATGCGTATAAGGACTGTTGGTATCGTCCGCCAAAAATGTCCACACCCCAGTCTCTATACGATACCATATCTTAACGCCGGCAATATCCTTTGGCTTGGAATTCTCCTTTTCATTTTCCGGATTGACTCCGAAATGAATCACCACCTGCCCGCGTCCTGACCAGTCCAGAACTAAAAGGGGCGGGTTTAAAGTTGCCACATATTCCGGCGCGGTCGGGGTAGGATTGGTATCCGGAACCGTTAGGCCCATTGATGCGCGGCGGTCATTTGTTATCCCTGGATAAACAGTCGCCCGTTGGGCAAGATTCCTGGCAAGCGATTCAGCCGTTTTTCGCTTGTTATTTTTGGTTGCCTTTGCGCCGCGGGCCGCGTTCTTTGCCGTTAGATGAGCGGAAAAGCTCGCTTTCCAATCGTTATTAGCGGCAACCAGATTATCCTTGTCCGTAGCGGATAAGCCCAATTCCGCATAATGAGCCGATACATAGCCAGTGAATTTGGCAAGCCATTCATCAAATGTAGCATCCCTTTCAGGGATATAATCTCTTTTCATAGCCATTCCCTCCCTTCGGTATCGTTTATACTGAGAGAAGTATTTCTTATACTTGAATCAGTATCTTGTATACTTGAGGCAGTATTTTTTATACTGATATCGACAGAACTACCCAGAAAAGCACTATTCTTCTTCCCATAATCTGCCTGGTTTAACAACATTACACTCATAGCAAGCGCTGTTTTTGTTATCTTTATTATACCATCTATGTGTTAAGCCGTCTTTTTCACAATCATCCAGTCTGTCTTCCGGATAATATTTAGCGATATATTCCTTTGGGCTTAAATTGCTCCTTCTAATTTCTGAATATATTTCAGTAAGGTCTCCAACATAATTGTCAAACAAATGAAAATCGCAGATTCTCCCGACATACTTGCAATTGCTAGAATCTTTCGCATATTTTTTTGCTTCTCTATCTGCCTTTTTTAACGCGTTTGGAAAGTTATTTGATTTTACTAAAATGATTCTTTCCTCATATCGCTGACGGGGACCTGTTTTTGTTTCTGGATTCTGAAAAAGGCACTTAACAGCATACCAAGGTTCAATATATCTTTGTTTTTTCTTTTTCATCTTAATTTTCCTTTCTGATAATTCCAGGAACGCCTTACCTGATATTTTATATTTCCCGCGGATTAACTCCTATGAAACCCGATTCTTGGCTTAGGTTTTTCTTCCGCATCCTTAAGCGGTACCATTAACTGTTTGATAGCTTCAAATACCACCTTGAATTGCACATCATACTTCTTTTCCATTGACTCAAGCTTTCGTTTTAAGGCGGTATAAGTTAAGATTTCTCTTTTTAAGCTGACAAAAGCACGCATTATCTGAATATTTACCATAACGGCTCGTTCGCTATTTAAAACGCTGGATAACATCGCTACTCCTTGTTCTGTAAAAACATAGGGCAATTGTGGCGAAAACTTCAATGCTTTAAGGTGGTCACAATTTGTGACCAGTTTATCTTTCTCGTTTTTGGTCAGTCGTAACATAAAATCATCGGGGAACCGTTTTATATTTCTTTTTACAGCTTGATTCAAGGCTTTAGTCGGAACCTCATATAGTTTTGCCAGGTCACTATCAAGCATAACTTTTTTACCTCTTATCTGTAATATTTTATTTTCTATCTTTTCAACCGGCACTAATTCGGTCATTTTTTCTCCTTTCTCTAATCATAATTCCGGAGACGCCTTGCCGATATCCTTAATTTGATATTCTACTTTTCCCGTGGGAAGAGTCAATGTTTAAAGTGGTTACAGGTTAGAGGTTGAAGAGTTATAGGTTAGGGAACTTAATTAAGCGTATTTAAGTTTGCGCAATAGCCGCTGCCATTCGGAGGTGACGTTTTCCTGCATGAACTTAATCTGCTCTTTGTTGAGATGCCTGAAGCGCCCTTGCATCGAGATGTATTCGTTAATCGGCTTGATTTTAAAGTCCGCGGTCGGATTGTTCAATGTATACTTTGTCCCGTTTTCTATTTCATAGAGCGGGAAGACTCCGCTTTCAACCGCCATCCGCGAGAGCTTCATTGATTGCTCTGACGATGTCTTCCATCCGGGCGGGCAGGGAGAAAGTATGTGCATGAACTTAGTGCCTTTGATTGATTTGGCTTTCTTGTATTTCCTGATAAAATCTTCCGGATAAGCCGGAGAAAGTGTGGCGGCGTAAGGAATCCGGTGCGCGGCCATGATTTCCATGATTTTCTTTTTCTGCTCACCTTTGCTTTCCGGGGTGGTTGTGGTCCAGGCGCCCCAGGGCGTGCCTGAAGAGCGCTGGATGCCGGTATTCATGTATGCCTCGTTATCATAACAGGAGTAGATAAAATCCTCGTTGCGTTCCGCGGCGCCGGAAAGAGCCTGTATCCCGATATCAAACGTGCCGCCGTCGCCTGCCCATGCCATGACGGTGATATCTTTTTTGCCGAGTATATCAAGCGCCGCTCGTATGCCGGAGGCTGCCGAGCCGGCGGTTTCAAACGCCGTATGCATCAATGGTATTTTAACCGCGGAATAGGGGAAGGGACCGTCTATAATCGACCAGCAGCAGGCGGTCAGGACCAGATATGTTTTCCTGCCGAGCGCTTTTAAGGCAAGGCGCATGGAAAGAGAGCCGCCGCAGCCGGGACATGCCAGATGCCCTGAATTCAGGTTTTCTTCTAACGGTATTTCATTCCGCATAATTTATTTCCTTAGACCTACCCAGATAATATCCTCTTTGGGCTTTTTATGGGTTTCGGTATAATCAATAATTCCTTGGATATCCTTGGGGGTAACGTCGCGCCCACCGATGCCGGTAATGAAGTTAAAGAATTCCGGGTGTTTCTTTTCATTCCCGAAAGCGGCTTTGACTTCCTGGCAGAATATGCCGCCGACTCCGTAGCCGATATTGCGGTCTATTACGGCGACCTTTTTGGCTTTGCTTAATACCGCAACGACTTCTTTTGCCGGGAAGGGGCGGAACATCCTAATTTTCAATATCCCGACGTTCTTTTTACCCTGGGCGTGCAACTGGTTTATTACGTAACGGCTGGTCGAGGTAATCGTACCGGAAGTGACCAGAATCGTATCGGCTTTTTCGCATTTATAGGCTTCGATGATTCCGTAGGAGCGGCCGAGAATACGCTTGAATTCGCGGTCCGCCCATTTGGCAACCGGAATTGTCTGGTTCATGGCTTCCTGTATTTTATATTTCAGTTCGAAGTTAAAATCCGGCGTGACCAATCCGCCGAAGGCGCGCGGGTTTTTCATGTCCATCATATCGCGGGCTTTAAAGGGCGGCAGGTATTTATCCACCAGTTTGATATCCGGTAAATCTATCACTTCCGAAGTATGCGACAGCACAAATGCATCCAGGATGACCATTACCGGCAGGTAGACCTTTTCGGCGATTTTGAATCCCTGGATGATGCTGTCGGTTACTTCCTGGGAAGATTCGCAATAGAGCTGTATCCAGCCGGTATCGCGCTGGGAAAGCGAATCGTTCTGGTCGGTCCAGATAGACCAGCCCGGCGCCATGGAGCGGTTGACATCCGCCATGACGATGGGGAGACGTCCGTTAGCCGCCCAGTGAATCATTTCGTGCATTAAGGCGAGTCCCTGTCCGCTGGTGGCGGTAAAGGCGCGCGCTCCGGCAAGGGATGCGCCGATAGAAGCCGCCATGACTGAGTGTTCCGATTCCACTTTAAGGAACTTGGCTTTAAGCTTGCCTGTGGCGCAGAAATTGGAGAGTAACTCCACGATTTGGGTCTGCGGGGTAATCGGGTATGCCGCGATTACCTGCGCACGGCTTAACATCGCGCCGTAAGATACCGCGTGATTACCGGTGGTTACTTCTTTCATTTCTTTTCTTCCACTAATGAAATTACGTTGTGCGGGCATTCAGAGGCGCAGATGCCGCATCCTTTGCAGTAATCGTAATTGAATTCGTATTTATTCTTCTTCTTTATTACGGCCATATCCGGGCAGAAGACCCAGCAGTTATCGCAGAAGTTACAGACTCCGCAGCTAAAACAGCGATCTGATTCGGTTATGGCTTCATTGGGCTTGTAGCCGAGATACACCTCTTTGGTGCTCTTAACCCGCTGCTTGAATTCGAGGTGGGGCATCGAAACGCGCGGGGCGTGTTCGAAATAAGCAGTGTTGAGCTGTTCAAACCGGACGGGTTTTACTTCTGGTATTTCCGTATGCGTAACTTTCCCGGTTCTTACGTATTTATCAATTGCCTGTGCGGAGCGTTTGCCAGCGCCGATGGCTTCCACAACCGTTTTCGGACCGGTAACTGCATCGCCCGCCGCGAATATATTGTTTTGTGCGGTCATTCCCCATTTATCTGTGCAGACCAGATTGTCTTTAAGGAGACTTGCCGGGATAAAGCTTGTTTCGGGAGATTCACCGATGGCTTTTATGATGGTGCCGGTTTTTATACGGAAGTTGGAGCCTTTAACCGGGATGGGTTTACGGCGCCCGGAAGAATCGGCTGAACCGAGTTTCATCCTGATACATTCTAGCGCGACAGTTTTATTGTTTTTAGTGATTACTTTTACCGGGGCGGCCAAGAAGATGAAATCTATTTTTTCCTCTTCGGTATCGCGTATTTCATCCGGGATGGCGGGCATTTCGTTCCTGGTCCGGCGGTAGATGACCTTTGGATGAGCGCCCATTCTTAAGGCGCTCCTGGCCGCGTCCATTGCCGCGTTGCCGCCTCCGATGATAACGACGTCTTTGGATATTGTGGGCTTTTTCCCGGAACCCGCCTGCCGGCGAGGCAGGTTTGCTTCATGCAGGAAATCGAGCGCGCCGATTACGCCGCGTGCTTCCTCTCCAGGGATATCGAGGTTTCTTTCCTTATATGCTCCGGTGGCGATGAGGACGGCATGGTATTTCTTGGCGAGTTCTTCGATAAAGAGGTTCTTGCCGACGCGCATTCCGGTTTTTACCTTCACGCCCATTTTTATGATGGAATTTATTTCTTTTTGCAATATGTTTTTAGGCAGGCGGTAAGAGGGGATTCCATATTGGAGCATGCCGCCCAGTTGCCTTTCCGCTTCGAATATAGTCGGCTTATAACCCATCCGTGCGAGGTGATAAGCCGCAGATATTCCGGCCGGTCCGCCGCCGATAATAGCGATTTGCTGTTTCTTTTTAATCCCTATTTTGACACGCAAATTATGCCTGAGTCCGTAATCGCCGATAAGGCGTTCGACATTATGGATTCCGACAGACTCGTCATAATCGTTGCGGTTGCATTCCACTTCGCATGGGTGGAAGCAGACGCGCCCGCAGACGGCCGGCAGTGGATTATCCTGTTTGATGAGCTGCCATGCCTCGGCAAATTTGTTATTCTTTACGAGGTAGAGATAGCCCTGTATCTTTTCGCCTGACGGGCAGGTTGCGTTGCAGGGCGGCAGTTTTTCATCATAGACAGGTTTATAATTACGCCAGGAGCCGGTTTTATTAAAGAGCATATTGGACATAGAAATGGCGGTCGGCGGAAGGTCTTTAACCTTTAGGGTCGTCGGAATAACTTTTATTTTGCTTTGCATAGTTCCTTATCAATTATCACCATGTTATAAGCTTCTTTGGCGGCTTTGATATTATTTTCCCTTTGAATCGGGACTTTTTTCTTAATGGCGCCGCAGATACTTTTCATTGATACTTTAATCGGCATGAATTGGCTGATATTGGAAAACGCCCCGAGTATGGCGGTGTTGACGATAGGGGAAGTCCTCGGTCCCAGGTGGTATTTTATCGCCAGGCTGGTTGCGTCTATGGTTGCCACGCGGAATTTAGAGGGGAATCCCAATTCATCAGGTTTATGATTGCTGTTAACCAGAATCCAGCCGCCGGGCTTTAATCCGACAGTGACATCAACCGCGTTAAGCAGTGTCGGGTCAAGGACAATGATATGGTCCGGCTCGTATATCTTGCAACGGACCAGGACCTGTGATTTATCAATCCTTAAATAAGCGGCTACCGGAGCGCCGCGGCGTTCCACGCCGAATTCCGGGAATGTTTGGACTGAATTATCTTCGAAGAAAAACGCGTTGGCGAGTATTTCCGAGGCAACCACCGCTCCCTGTCCGCCTCGTCCGTGGAATCTTATTTCAATCATAATAATATCAAGCTTGCTATTGTTAGTTTGGTTAGTATAACCGAAGCTCAGCAAAAGGGTCAAGAAAAATGGTTTTAATTAGTGTTTTTTCTTGTATTATAGGGCGATAGTCCTTACTGTAGGAAATAATATTGAGGTTAGTAGGTAGTAATTTTCTTGACGGATTTTGCCTATGGTTATATAGTTTGAACTAACGGGTTAATTGATTAACAGAAAGGAGCGGGTGGATTATGGCATTAACAGGATTAGATATCTATAAGCTTTTACCCAAGACAAACTGCGGTAAATGCGGTGTTCCGACATGCCTGGCTTTTGCGATGGCTTTAGCCGGCAAGAAGACTTCTCTGGATAAATGCCCTGATGTTTCAGCCCAAGCCAAATCGGCTTTGGATAACGCATCAGCGCCTCCGATCCAGCTGGTGACCATAGGTAGCGGCGATAACAAGGTTGAGATCGGGAATGAAACAGTTCTTTTCAGGCACGAGCAGACATTTTATCATCAGCCCGGCTTGGCCGTTGCGATTGCGGATAATTTACCGGTTTCCGATATAGCGGCAAAAGTTAAAAGCATTAATGCCATGGAATTCGACCGCGTCGGCAAGAAGGTTCGGTTTGAACTTATTGCCGTAACGGATAAAAGCAGCGATGCGAATAAATTTGCCGAGGCGGTAAAAACAGTCGCGGCGAATTCAAAGCTTTCGCTTATTTTGTCCAGCGTGAATCCGGCGGTGATGGAAGCCGGAGCCAAGTTATGCGCGGATAGGCGCCCGTTGCTTTACGGGGCGAATGCGGAAAATTACCAGGCAATGGCGGAACTTGCCAAGAAATATAATTGCCCATTGGGGGTTGCCGGCAAGAACCTTGACGAACTGGCGGAGCTGACGCCGAAGATCGCCGCTTTAGGCGTGAAAGAACTGGTCATAAATCCAGGCAGCACGGAGCCGGCTAAATTACTTTCTGATATTACGCAAATCAGGCGGTTGGCTTTAAAGAAGGCGTTCCGCCCGTTTGGTTTTCCGGTCATCGTGTTTGCGCCGGCCGGCGATGCGTACCAATCCGTTATTTTTGTGGGAACTTTTATTGCCAAGTATGCCGGCGTTGTGGTTATGCCGGAGGCCTCCCTGTGGCAGGGATTGCCGCTGGTCAGCATCAGGCAAAATATTTACACAGATCCGCAGAAACCGATACAGGTAGAAGCGAAAATATATACGGTTGGCAATGTTAACGAACAATCGCCTGTTTTAGTGACCACTAATTTTTCTCTGACCTATTTTACCATGCAGCCGGAAGTTGAGGGAAGCAAGATCCCGAGTTATATCGTGGTTGTCAATACGGAAGGAATGTCTGTTTTGACCGCTTTTGCGGCTGATAAATTGAATGAGAAAATAATTTCCAAGGCGCTTAATGATTGTAAAGTAGCGGACCAGGTAAAACATAAAAAACTGATTATTCCCGGTTATATCGCGGTCTTAAGCGGCAAGCTGGAAGCGGAATCAGGCTGGCAGGTAATGGTCGGCCCGAGAGAAGCTTCGGCCATCCCTTCTTACTTAAAGAATGTTTGGAAGTAAAAATGGAATCGCCCCGTATACTTTTGGGGTGCTTTCGCGTTATTAGTTTCGTGCCTTCGCGTTATGCTACAAGCCATTATTGCCGACGTTCATTCCAATTTAGAAGCCTTTACGGCGGTTTTGGACGATATCAAAGCCCAGGGGATTACCGAAATAATTTCCCTTGGCGACCTGGTCGGTTACGGGCCTAATCCGGTTGAGTGCATTGTTAAATCGCTTGAAAACAATGTGATTAATATTTACGGCAACCATGAATTGGCCCTTTTCAAGGATAAAACAAACTTTAATCCGACCGCCCAAAGGGCCATTAACTGGACCAAGGAAGTCATAAATTACAACAAAAGGCATCCGCAGGTAAAACATTTCTTTGACAGCTTGCAATACGAATATAAAAAAGACGGCATTATTTACACGCACGGTTCTCCGCGCGGAGAGATCGATGAATACGTTATTAAGAAGGATGATTTTTTCAATCTGACGCCCGAGGTAAAAATGTCTCTTAAATATAATTTTGAGCTGGTGGAGACCATCGGGTTTGTCGGGCATACCCATATTCCTTATGTTTGCACATCTGATTTTTATCTGGTCCATCCGGAATGGCAGAATTATGAAACATATCCTTTGTTGTTGGGCACCAAGACGCTGATTAATCCTGGTTCGGTCGGGCAGCCGCGTGACGGCGACCCGCGGGCATGTTACGCTATTTTTGACGGGGCCACAGTTATTCATAGAAGGGTGATTTATGATATCGAAAAGACGGTTACCACGATGCAATCGCTGATGACGCTGGATAAATCATTATGGATAAGATTAAGAAAAGGAACTTGATTTTGCGCAACTTCTCTGTTATAATGGGGTTATATAAGGATTGTATTTATTTAAAACAGGAGGAACTAAGATGTCCAGATACACATTATGCGGGCTTGTAATTTGCTTTATTTTAGGGTTGGGTCCAATTCCGGCTATTGTTTTAGCAGAGGGGAAGGCGCCCCCTCCAAACCAGCAAAAGAATCCGGCGCAGAAACGGGCAGAGAAAACGAAGAAAAAGATAGAAGAATGGGTTAACAAAAAGCAGGAGCAGCAAAACAATTCGTCTTCATCATCATCTTCTTCCAGTGGTTCAACAGTTGATGAAGTAGGCATTAAATGGAAAACAAATAAGTTTGACGAATCATCCAATTTAAGACAAAAAGAAAAAAAGCCCCTGTATATATACTTTTATTTTTCCGAGAAAGAAAAGTTTCCTCCGAATTACGACAAGGAGTTGTTGAAATATTCCGAAGAAAAAGCGGTTTTTGCCAATGTGTTTGTCGAGGTGAATAAAAAGGGGGAAATCACAGACGAGAAAATAGGCGAGTTTTATAAGAACAACAGGTTAAGCAAAAGCGGCGTTGCCGTTATACTTGATAAATACGGTAATCTCATGGAAAAACTGTCGATTTCGTCACCAAGCAGTATGATACTTGATGCTTTTGAAAGGGCAGAGCAGAAAACTGAAGAGAGCAAGAAGGATTTGAGTAAAAGATGGGATAAAGTGAAAAAACATAAAGAAAAAGAAAACAAAGCCGAAATGATTAAGGAATTAAACCAGATCATTAAAAACAATAACTGGCGCGGCTATGAGGTGTTTGTCGCTGCGGAGAAAGAGCTTAACGGGTTGAATGAACCGCTGAATCTCAGGCTGAAAGAGATTACGAGAAAATATATGGCAGGCGACAGAAACGATGAGTCTAATAGAAAAGAAACTGTCGCGCAACTGGAAGACTTGCGTAAAGAGAGCAAAGATCTTCCCGCCGAAACAGCAATACAGGCTGCGATAGAAAAAGCCAAGAAAGGCGATTCTTTTGAGGTGGAGCCTGCGGAAGCCAAGGAGCAAAAAACGGAAGCCAAAAAAGAGAATGGTTCTCCTCCTGAAGCTGATATCGATGGCTCGAGTGGTGAATTGCTTCCCGTTGAAGAAGAATAATTAAAGCAAAAAAGCTTTTTCTTTAAACCGTGCCAAGGTTGAATGCGTTGTTACGTGTTTATTACACGGCCATCCCGATAATAGTCGCTTCGAATGCAAGTTTACCGTTTACCACACCTTGGCTGGCAAATATAATACGCCTCTGGGCGCGCATTTCAAGGCACTTCCCAAGGATAATAAGTTTATCTCCCGGTATAACCGTATGGCGGAATTTAACGTCATTGACCCCGCCGAAACCCAAAAATCTCTGGTCGTTTTTACCTTCCGTCATTTTATAATAGAAGCTGGCTAGCTGGGCGGCCGCTTCTATCATTAATACGCCTGGCATAAGAGGCCGTCCGGGGATATGGCCGCGCACCCAGAATTCATCGGCTCGGCTGTCTTTATAAGCCACCGCCAAACATTCCTCCGGTTTAAAAAGAAGGATTCCGTCCAACAGCCTCATTTCAAACCGGTGCGGGTTTACCTGTTCGATTACTTTAGAATCAAACACTATTTTATTAGTGTCAAACCGGTTCAATCCGATAAGGAAAATAGGCGCCATAGGCATCCTCCTCTATTTAATTATTTTTTTATTCAATGCGACTGAAACTTCCGGCGTAACGAATTTTGAAATATCCGCGCCCAAGAAGGCCGCTTCCTTAAGAAGCCTGGAACTGATGTAAGAAAACTTTTCGCAGGTCATGACAAAAACGGTTTCGATATCCGGCGCGATTGCCCGGTTGGTGAGCGCCATCTGGAATTCATATTCAAAATCCGACATTGTCCGGATGCCTCGTAATATGATATTTGTTTTTTGCTTACGGACATAATCTATCAAAAGCCCTTCAAACGAATCAACGCTGACGTTTTTGTATTTTTTCACGCCGCTTTCTATCATCATTTTTCGTTCATCTTTGGTAAACAGAGGCGGTTTCGAAAGGTTATCCGCCACCGCCACGATCAGCTCAGAGAAAATCTTGCTTCCGCGTTCGATAACATCAAGGTGTCCCTTGGTTACCGGGTCAAATGAACCGGCGTAGATTACTTTGCTCATCTTTTAATCTCCTTATGTTTTTAGGACCTTCCGATTCCGTGGTAGACAAATCCTGATTTTTTCATCTTTGCCGGGTCAAACATATTCCGTCCGTCTATAATAATAGGGCGTAACATTTCTTTTTTTACATGCTTAAAATCGATTCTTTTGAACTCTTTCCAATCCGTGGCAATCAAGAGTCCGTGCGCTTCTTTAACCGCTTCATAAGGCGAGGCGCAGAATTTCATCCTATTTTTAAGGGAAGGGATTTTAGACGGTTTCACTTTAGGGTCATAGGCTTGCACTTTTGCGCCCAGCTTCACCAGACGGTATGCAATTGCCACGGCAGGCGATTCCCGGATATCATCCGTATCGGGCTTGAAAGAAAGCCCCCAGAGCGCCACTTTTTTCCCCTTTAGCGAGCCCAAGGCTTTTTCCGCCTTTTTGATAAACAGGTTTCGTTGCCCCAGATTTATCTTCTGTATTTCATGGAGCAGGTTAAATTTATGCCCCAGATGTTCTGAAATATACGCAAAAGCTGCCACATCTTTCGGCAGGCAATAACCGCCGTATCCCAACCCGGCTTTCAGGAAGTCCCGCCCGATTCGTTTATCCAATCCGATGCCGTAGGCCACCTGCGTGATGTCGGCGCCGCTTAATTCGCATACTCGGGCCACCGCATTGATATAAGAAATTTTCAATGCCAGGAAAGAATTGGAAGCGTGCTTGATTAACTCGGCGCTGGCTAAATCGGTTACGATTATCGGCGCTTTAAACCGGGCGTATAACTTCCGCATTATTCGTTCGGCTTTTTTGGATTCCACGCCGATGACAATCCTATCCGGGTAAAGTGTGGTTTGGAAGGCTCTTCCTTCCTGCAGGAATTCCGGGTTTGAGACGATATCAAAACAGGTTCCGCCGGAATATTTTTTTATCAATCGTTTCATTCTTTCGCCGGTCCGGACAGGAACGGTGCTTTTTTCCACGATAACCCGGTAAGTTTTCAAAGACCGGGCGATTCCCCGGCATACATTTTCTATATAAGAAAGGTCTGCCGAACCGTCGTCTCCCAATGGCGTACCGACGGCGATAAACAACACCTCAGCGTGATTAACGCCTTCCTTGACCGATGCGGAAAATGCAATGCGCTTTTTACGCATGCTTTCCTTGAGCATTTTATCCAGCCCCGGTTCATAAAAAGGGACGATGCCTTTTTTAAGGAGTGATATTTTTTTCTTGTCATTATCAACGCAAAGCACCCGGTATCCTTTTCTGGCGAAGCATAGTCCGGTTACGAGTCCCACATGGCCGCTTCCGATAATCGTTAATTTCATAAGCCGTCCTTTATTGATAAAAATCCTTTAATAAGAAAAACCTATTTTCCGTTTGAACAGCCCTTTCGGGTTTATATTGACGTAAAACATAAACTCGTCTTTTCCCGTATCGCGGACTATTCCGAATTCCAGCAAAAACTCATGCAAATCGCGCTGGAGGTTGTACGAGATTGTATTAAACTTATTGGATTCAAAATCGTATTGCTCGGATATTTTAAGCCACCATTTATCAATCGGGCTGCAGGACAGGGAAAAACCGACTGTGTTTGTCTGGTCTCTGAGGTAATGGTGGAAAAGCCCCAGGTTCCATTCCGGGTAGGGCGTAATATTCAACGCGCTGTTCATTACCTCAACCAGTTTTTCGTAAGTATTATACTCGGCTGATGAATTCACGGAAAATATCGCTCTGGGGGTTAAGGTCAAATCCATGTTGATATTTGAAAGATGCCGTTTGGGAAAAGCCGGCGCGGCTGCGGCCGGGTTTTCCGGCGATAAGGTAATCCAGTTCATCGGGTAAAGGTAATTGGAGTATTTTTCGCTGACCGTATCCCTTTCGGCTCTGGGATAATATTCCGCCGCTATCCCGAGTTCCATAAACTGGAAATATTTTTCTTCGGAGCCGGTTTCGAACCTGTTACGGATTTCCAGATAGTACTCGGAAAAATAATCCAGCTTATCCGTATTATCGTATTGAATCAGTTCCGCGGGTTTGTCGCTTACGACCATATTGTTACTATATCGGATGTCAAGCGAGAGCAAATGATGTATTTTGTCTATTCCGAATTTTGGAGACTTGGTGTTAATGAAGCGGTGGAATTGGCTGAAGGCTCTTAACCCCTGCGAACCGATGAAACGGTCCGTATAGCCTTCTTCCAGGGCGCCGTTTTCATAAGTGGTGAATCTGCTGGAAGCAAAAGGCGTGAAATTGACGAACGCCAGCCCGAAAGAGGTTGATAATTCGTTCAGGCTGTCGAACCTTATCAGGCGGAGCATATCCGAGCTAGGATTGATTTCGTCAAACCGGCGCCTGATATTTGACAGCTCATTAAAGGAAGAAAAATAAAGGGGCAGGAAAACATCCTTGGATATTTTAAAGAGCTGCGCCTGGACCCGGGGCAGGTATTCGGTTTGCGTCTGGAAATCGTTTATGCGCGGGCGTTCCAGAAGCGTCAACCCCGCGTTTTCCTTTGTCCAGCGCAGGTATCCGTAAGTTTCCTGTTCCTTATCCTCTCTGGCTTCTTTCTCAAAATATTCCAGCAGGACATTGCGGTCGCTCATGCCGGAATATTCCACATCATATCGTAATCCCGGGACTCCCATAAAATCATAATGTCGGTTAAAAACATTCACGCGCCATCGCCTTTCTTCCTCCATGGGCAGGAACTGGCGGTCATAGGCGTTGTTCGGGTCAGGGCCCTTATCCCTTATATAAAACCCGCCGATTTTTCCGTAGTAGTTATCCCATTTGTATTCAAGTTCCGGCCTCCAGGCAAGGCCGCGCTTCCTGTAATAATCGTTTTCAAGCGTCAAATCTCCCCAGCGCTTTGGTATGTAGAATCCGTTTTTATCTTTTACCGGGGCTCCGTTTTCATCAAGCTCGTATTTGTTAATATTAACCCCCAGTTCAATAATGCTGGTGAACCCGAAGCGGGTGTTGCGTTCACCGCGTAACGAACGGATTATCGGTTCGTTGCCGATTACTTTATACATATACGGTATGTAAAAAAATGGGATGCCTTCGTACCGGGGAATTACGTGGTACAGGCTTATCGCTTTACTCGTGCCCACCTTGGTGAAAACCACTTTCCAGGCAAAGAAATCATAATGCGGCTTACCGTGAGGGCAGGTGGTTACAGATGCTTTATACGCCTTAAAAACATTCTGGCTGGTCTGGATGATTTCAGCTGAGCGGATTACCACCGGAAGGCTGTTGGACGAGACATTTCCTTTTTCATCCGTCAGGACCGTGCGCCATTCGATATTCTTTATGATGCCCTGTCCGTTTTTAATATTGTAATAAGCCCGATCCGCGCGAATGGTATCTTTTTCTATGGTTATCTGGATGTTTCCCTCGCAGTAGATTTCATCAAAAGGGAAATCGGTTTTGTCCTCTGCTTTTCCGTAGCGCCAGGCAATCAGGTAATCCGCCTTAATAGTCCGGTCCGGCAGGTAGGCAAGGACATCCTCAAAGGCGACAATGAAAGGCTCTTCTTTAACTATTGTGAACTTTTTATAGTTAATGTAGGCGCTTAGTTCGGTTTCCTTCGGCGCCTTACCGTTTTCCGGGGGCTTTTCCTGGGCAATAGAAACAATAGCAGAGAGCATTAAGCAGATAGTAGACAGGCAAAAACAGTAAATCTTAAATCTCATTTTTACGTTTTATCCGGTATTTTTTTATTACTCCCGACAGGACTCGAACCTGTATTGCTGGCTTCGGAAGCCAGTGCTCTATCCAGTTGAACTACGGGAGCATTTCAAAAGTGCGGGGTATCCGCTATAGGCGCACGCCTTAAAACCGGTTTTAGTTAAGTAGTATTATCTTGAAAATAACTCAAAGTCAATATAAAACCGCCTGTGTTTAGGTGTTGGGTAGGGGTGAGACTGGCGCATTCCCACGACAGATTATCGTGGGTATCCACTGCTCCGTGTGTTATTCCGTGCTCCTTTTGCCGTTCCTGTTTCAGCTTGGCGCCGGATTTGCCGATAATACATTAAAAGCCTGGTAAAATCAGTAAAGGAGAAGCAATTATGCCTAAAAGAAAACCAACCGCTCCTCCCCGGTTTTCCAATCTCTACCAGTTCATCCGCCTGATATTAGGCGCGACGGTTCCCGACCGGTGGATTGCCCGGCGCTGGGATATGGATGTCAAAAACTTCCATGATTTTAAGGTCGGCAAACACCCGGTGCCGCGGGTGGAACGCTTGTCTTCCCTGGCTAAGATATTACGGGTGAGCGACCATTTCGTTTACGAGGTGGCAAAAGGCACTCCCTCCCAGCGGGTCTACCACATGATTAAGAAACTCCACTTAAAGGGCAGGATCGATCCGGCGCCCCGCATTTTCGGGCAGGCATATAAAACCCTGAAAGAATCTGAACAGCGCTACAAAAAACTATTTCATCAAGCCGGCGACGCCATTTTTGTGGCGGATACCATAACCGGTGTGCTGATTGACTGCAACGAGAAAGCGGAAGAATTAATCAGGCGCCCGCGTAAGGAGATTATCGGGATGAGTTTTATCAAACTTCATCCGCCAGCTAAACAGGACTTCTATCGTTCATTTTTCAAGGATCATGTCCGCCAGGGGGCGGTTTCCGAATTAAGGCCGGCGGAGGTAATCCGAAAAGACGGGAAGATTATCCCGGTTCTTATCAGCGCCCGGGTGATGGAACTGGACGGACGTTCGGTCATCCAGGGCATCTTCCGTGATGCGAGCCGTCTGAAACTTAAAAGCTAATCATCTCGTTTGAAGCCTTTACATATAATATTTCACGCTGATATTTGTTCAGTTTAATCAGTATACTCTGCGGTTATCTGGCTTTTACCTATTTCTTGACCGCTTTTATTATATTATGTAATCTGTTTGCATATGAGTTTTTCAGCAGAGTATCTGGAACAGTTCAGCCGCCACATGCGCCTGCCGAATTTCGGCAGGGACGCGCAGGAAAAATTGAGCCGCGCAAAAGTGTTAATTGCCGGCGCGGGCGGGCTGGGTTCGCCTGCCATGACATACCTCGCCGGGGCCGGCGTCGGTAAACTCGGCATCGCCGACCCGGATGCCGTGGAGCTTTCTAATCTCCCCAGACAGATTGTCCATAAGGAGCAAAATATCGGCAGGCCCAAGGTTGAATCCGCAACTGAAAGGCTGAAAGAGCTTAATCCGAAGATTGATATAGAAACATTTCCGTTTAGGTTAAAGGCGGATAATATATGTAAGATAATCAGTGCTTATGATGTGATAGTAGACGGGACGGATAATTTCGCCGCCAAGTACTTAATTAACGATGCCTGCGTGATTTCCGGCAAGCCCTTTATCCATGGGGGAGTATTGAGGTACGGAGGGCAGGTAATGACGGTTGTGCCGAAAATGAGCAATGAGCAAGGAACAGTGAGCAATAAAAAACCAATCGGGAATCGCTCAGCTTGTTACAGATGTGTGTTTCCGGAGCCGCCGCCGGCCGGCGCTATCCAGACCTGCAGTGAAGCCGGGATACTTAATACGGTTGCCGGTATCGGAGGCCTTATCCAGGCGACCGAGGCGATAAAGCTGATTACCCTCCCCCAACCACTCCCCAATGTGGGAGGGGAGTGGGGAGGGGGAAAACTTCTTATTAACCGCCTGCTTGTCTTTGATTTGCTTGCAATGAACTTCAGGATAGTGGATATCCGCCCATCTGACAATTGCCCGGTCTGCGGAGACAATCCTACCATAAAAACAGCGGTTGATTTGGCTCGTTTCGAATGTTCCGGGCGATGAAAAAATATATAGGTATATTTAAAAAAGATGTTGACAAAACGATATTTATGGGGTAAACTATAGGTGGAGAGAGAATGATAGTAGTAATAACAGCAATAAATATATGAATAAAAATAAGCAAGCGCAAAAAGGCTCTATATTAATCTGGACGATGCTTACCATGATGGTCTTAGTCGCCGCTATTACTGCCGGCATGAACATGCTTATGAATAGCATGCTTATCCTTGATTCGCATTTGGAATATTACGGTCAGACCACGTCGATTGCCAAGGCAGGCATATTAGATACGCTTTCCTGGTTTCGCCGGCAGACCGGCCAGCCAGTGACGACATTTGCCCCGCAACGGGATATGGACCATACGCCGGTTATTAATGAAACGGATGATTCTGATGCCGGTTTAGTAAGAGAGATTGAAGTTGCCCAAAACCGTGATCTTTACGGAATGTATGTCGTTTCCAAGACAATCGTTTCCGATATTTCAACACAGCGCGGTTTAAGTAACGGGACATTATGGTATATTGAATCGCAGGGTATAATATATGCAAAAAAGAATCCTTCATTGGCGTATAATACCTGGCCCAACTATATGGTGGGTTCTATAAAGCTGGCGACTGAAATCCGGCGGGTGAGCATGGTTTTACCCGGCCAGGCGGCGCTTTGCGCGGGTGATCCGGGACAGACAGTTATCGGAAATAATGTTAAGATTGAGGGGGGAAATAAGTTCGGCATAATTTATCCTTCCGGTTCCGGAACGCCCAATATTAATCCTAATGCTACGGTAACCGGAACGCTTGGTGCAACCTCAGCGCTTACTCCTTATAATACTTCAACCATTAATGTTTTTGGAATGACCGAGGCCGAACTTAAGTCCATTGCCGATTATTCTGTTGATTCGGTGGATGATTTGCCCGACCCGATTCCCGATTACAAAATAGTCTTTTTTGAAGGAAATGCCACTTTTAATTCCGACCATCCTTTGAAAGGCACTGGCATTTTTTATATTACCGGTAATATGACCATTGCCGCCAACAGCGGGTCAGCATATAACGGCATCATTTATTGCAAGGGTCATTACCACCAGCATGCGCCTTCCATTATCAACGGTTCGGTGGTCGCTCTTGACCAGGTGAATATCGAATCAACCGGCGATATTTCCGAAATAGATTATGACGCAAATGTCATTTCGCAGATAGCCATATATACCGGACAGTATCGTCTGGCTAAAGGAATTTATGAGGTTAAATGAGGTAAGCGATACGACAGCATTATCCGCAGATAAAAAGATAATCTTCAACAGGTTAAACGGTTTTACCATTATTGAGCTGATGATTGCCATAATGGTTTTGGCGATTGCCATTACCGCTTCAGTCAGTTTTTTCGGAACGATGAATGTATCCATAAGCGCGACCCAGGACCGTTCTTTTGCCATCCAGAAAGCCATCTCAATCATAAGCGAGTTGCGCGGCTATGCCGAAGCGAATGAATCTGCCGGCGGCGCTTCAACCCTGGATATATTTGATGACGGCGTCGGGACAAATCCTATTCTTACAATTGATTCAACTGTTTCTAATCCGGACCATATCTTAAGCGGTAATACCTGGACTTCCGGCCGGTGGTATTACGCCAGGCGCATTACGGTCAGGAAGTTTGCCTCGTTTGAAGCCTCCAATGTCCGGATTGTCACGGTGAAAATATTTAAGACGGAAACGGGTCAGAACGATGCCACGATTATGGCGGATATAACCTCGGTCGTTTCAACCAGCGGCGATACCGACCCGACTACCCAGGTATACGATGTTTATATGCTTGGCGTGGAAAATATTCCCGGCTGGTGGGTGTATCTGGCGTACCTGACCCCGTTTATTGAGAATGCCCTGAGCGATATGGAGTCGCGCAATCCGGGAATGGAATTCCGCCGCCATTGGGTGACCAAAGCCGCTTACGGGCGCGACCAGGAATACAAGCCGTTTTTCAACGATGCGGTTGATTCAAACGCTGATATTAACTACGCCTATTTTTACCCGGGAAGCATGCCTTCAGGCTCGGCGGTCAACCAGTATTATGTTCCGGGCAATGTCAAGGCGCGGGTGAATATCGACGGCACCACGACCAACGATTACAATGCAACAAGCAATCCTTATCCTTATGCCCTGGCAGACCAGTATAATCATGCCATGCGTTACCCGGATGAACTGGCTTTATATAACAACCGCCTGGCGGCAGGGCAGGAAGCAGAAGGCGACCTGACTTACCGCCTTCTTTTGGATGATATGATTCTTAATCCGACCAATTACCGTAATTCTCTTTTTATCAATCTGCACGGCGAGTTGATTCCGATGCCTTCTATCCGCAATTATTCCGATGCGGCAAAAGACCCGGCGGCTTACCCGCAGTGGCGCGCGGTGACTCACCCGCAGCAAATACGCTATAATCTTACGGACGATTTGAAACTCCGTGTTTATGCGTATCTCAAGGACCCTTCCATAGGCGGTAATAATTTTATGACCACGGCAACCTGTATCAGCCTGGTGATTCCCAATATGAACCTGACCACGGCAACTGATATGTCGATTTCCTGCATTGAAGGCGGAACCGACCAGAACCCGGTTAATAATATTGCCGATGCTTATACGGTGATTTCTCCGGCGCCGACGACCACCGGGACAGGCTCTTCCATGAATAAGATGTATGCGACGACCAGTTATGATGCGGGTAATGATCAGACTGTCGTCAAGCTTTATTTTACGCCTTTAAGGACGCCGTACTCTGGAGAGAATGGCGGGTTGGATACTAACCGCCGGTTATACGGGATGGATTATATTCCCTGCCCGGTTGAAGCGGCAAATAATTTTAGTCAGAATCTTACTAATACGACCAATTTATGGGATGTAATGGCGAATTCGCCGAGCACTATTGCCGCAGGCGGCGCTTTGGCTTCCACAGGAGGAGATTTTATTTATGCTTTGAGGGGAGGAAATAGCCAGGTTTTATCGCGGTATTCTATATCCGGCAACTCCTGGGTCGGAAAGGCGAATTACGGCGCGAATGTTGGAGCAGGCGGCGCCTTGGTTTATGTCTCTTCAAACGGCCGTATTTATGCCCTTAGGGGAAACACTCAGGCAACCTTTAAGTATTATACTGAAGATTCCTGGACAGCATGTGCGGATGCTCCTGCTACGGTTGGTGATGGCGGTGCGCTGGCATGCACTTCTACCGCCGGTTTTATCTATGCCTTCCGCGGAGCCACGACAAATACTTTCTGGCGCTATTCTATTTCAGGAAATACATGGACCGCTATGGCGGTTGCCCCGGCTACTGTCGGTTCAGGCGGGGCCCTAGTTTCCACCGGCGGTGATTTTATTTATGCTTTCCGCGGAGCTGCGACCAATGCCTTTTGGCGCTATTCCATTTTCGGAAATGCCTGGGTGGCAATGACTAATGCTCCGGGTAATGTCGGCACAGGCGCTATCAGCGGCGGCGCGTTGGTTTATCCGGGGTCAGGCGATTTTATCTATGCCTTCCAGGGCGCCGGAAACACCGCATTCTGGCGTTATTCCATCTCCGGAAATTCATGGACTGTGATGACCGCTACTAACCCTTATAATGTTGGCGCGGGAGGCGCTTTGGTTTATTCCGCTTCAAGCGGTTATATATATGGATTACAGGGTAACAGCAGCCTTCCGTTCCTGCGTTGTTCAACCGTTCCTAAAAATACCGCACGCTGGATTGTTACGGTAACTAACGCCGCTTTAGTCCGTGAATTAGGGAATCCCGCGACCGGGACAATCGAAATCCAGACGCGGATAAATGACGACCTGACTGCCGGCACGGTCTGGCCCGCCAAGAACAAACCGCCGAACCTTTCTTCCACCTATATCTGGCGGACGAATAGTATTGCCAATGTTCCCTTTAGCGAGCGCTACCAATTCCAGGGCGACCCGCGCCATTGCCCTTATTCCGATGTCCGCGCGTATAACGGTTATAACTGGTATTTTGATAACCTGCGGGATGCGACCGTTAATACTATCAGCGAATGGCCCGGTATCAGCTCTACCCTGGTGAATGGAAGCGCCGATAGCGACGACGGCTGGCACGGTGGCGGCGTCGTCGGCGGAGACCGGATGGAAATAGATGTGCCCAGGTATTTCCAGTTTATCAGGACGGCGCTGACCGGAGCGAATTGTGTTTATACCAGCATTACTGGATGGTCTTATTATTATATGGGTATAGGCAATGAAATCGGGTATGACTCTGCCAACGGATTTACCAACAGTATCCCGACCTCGCGCAAGCCGTTTGACGGGGGGACCGGCACGCGTAACGAGCAATCAATTACCACGGACCAGACCGGCGGCGTTAAATATATCAGGGAAAGCACTACTCCGTATTGGTGGGGAATGCCCTGGCTGGGCGAGAATTATCCGGACGGAGTTTACTCCGCCCAGTGGACGGCAAACGGGAACTTAACCAGCGGCAGCGGGGCAAACACCTTTGTCCGCATCCGCCGGCAGGATATTACGGCGGCAAGCGCCAAATGGCTTAACCGGGGAACGACCTTTTCCGGGCTGGCTTGCGTCCGCCGGACACAGGCTTATGGCTGCACCTCATTCTTTAATATCGGGACGACCACTTCCACTTTCCGCCATACTGGCCGTGACGGCACGACCGGCACGATAACCGCAGACGGGACGATTATGGCTAATGGTTATAATTTCCCCATGCCTTCAAGCGCTCCTATCAGCCGCCCGTTCAGGTTGGATAATGACTGGGGAGCGGCCCCCACGGAATTCAGCATTACCGAATATTCAAATCTTCGTTGCACCGCAACGGTAAATACACAGCTTTACGGGCATCAGGATGGCGGGACCTGGCAGGGAAGCTCGCTTATCATGCTTGCCAATCCGGCGGCTTCAAACGCGTTTATCGTGGTGAACGGACTGGATAAAACCGTGGAAAGCGGTTCGGCATTTATCGGGCGTTACGCGGTTGTCAGTTTAGTGCACAGTTTCCTGACCTGCGGATTGACCGGCACACCCAGCCGGATTGTCCAGCTTCCACGGGTAGAACTGGAAACGCCGAATGTTGCCACCGAGCTTAATGACCCGTCCGCGATTTCCATCACCTGGTCAATAGAATGGAAAAGATGGGACGGGCAGAAATATACCTCGGCTTACGCGGATGGTTTTGCCGAGACAGAGGCTGATTTGCGGTATGTCCTGCTTTATTCAGATGATAACGGTGATACCTGGAAACATGTCGCGGATAATTCCGCGGCAACCTTGGGCATCCCTAATCAGGGTTTATGGATTACGGATGTAAATGCCGGCGCAAATGAAGGCTATGACTGGGATGTTTCCGATTTAGATATTTTCCCTGAGGGCAGTTATATTCTCAGGCTGGAGGCGTATCGCCTTAATCAGATGAGGCATTATTCTTACCACCGGCAGAGGATATTTATTAACCGTTGAAACGTATCAACTAAGTATGAAGCATAATAAAATAAGCGGCTTCACGTTGCTGGAAGTAATGATAGTGCTTACTTTGTTTTCCATGGTTATGATCGCTTCTTTTGAATTGATTTCTTCTATCAACTCATCAAGCGAGCTTATGCAGGGCACTTCATTCATGACCGAATGGGGACAGAAGGCGATAGACCGGATTAACCTGGACGTGACCCAGTCGCGCATGATTTATGAAAATAATTCGATTGGGGTGGCTTACCAGGGCAGGTTGCAGATTGAAGCGGCCTATCCGGTGCTTACCGGGACTCTTTTACCTAAGGTGGATTCAACCGGCACTTTCCGGTTGGATACCACGGTCACCCGGACCGGCAACGCGTTATTATTCATACAGGAAATGACCCCTTTCAGCACGACCATAGGCAGTACGCTACGCAGGGTGAATATTTACCGGATGGTGTATTATTACCTTTCGCCCAACAATAACTCTTTTGGCGGCAGGTCCTCCAGCCTGCGCCTGGTAAGGTGGCAGAGCAAGGAATTCGCAGATTACGAGCAGATAACGGCGATGTCCGCGGTGATTTCGCGCCAGACAATAGCCAATGCTTTGTATAACGAACGCGGCATCACTTATTACTGGCTTCCGCGCAATACGCCAGATACGGCTTTTTATGAATATGATACCGACGATATTGACGACGACGATGATGATAATATTGACGATGACCCTAACGCGTTATACGTAATGCAAAAAGAGAGGAGCGATAGCGTAATCGGACTTTTAGGATTCGGTTCAAGCAGTATTTCCTGGAATAAGACTGCCACTTTTACGGTTCCCGTTACCGTTCCCAAATTCGCCATAGCTGACCAGACGGGGACCGGGTTTCCGCATGGGTTTGAGGTGCAGATTATCGGGCCGACCGGCGCGCGTCAGGTGATGGTCCGTTTGGTAATAGCTTATTTCATGGCTTCAAAAATGACTTTATTGGGCTGGGAAAGCACGACCATCGCCGTCATGCACGAGTTCTGAGATTAAATAAATCATCGTCCTTTCGCGGAACATAACCCATAATAACTTTTCTTTCTGTCCCCCCGACCACGTCCCGCTTTGCGGGACGGGATTCGGGATCCCATTATGAATAATTAACCCCGCATGCGGTGACCCTTTCCACGCATGCGTTCAACCGTTCAACTACCAGTGTGAACCGTTCATACAGGTATTAAATCACCTCCGAATAATTGAGCTAAACCCATAACACGATTTGTCAGGATTCACAAGCGGAGTGTTAATCTTTACTTAATCCCCTGAAGCTTATCCCACCAGTCTTTCCATAATTCATAGGTGGCGCCCAGCGCCTTGCCGGTGATTTGCCGCAATGCCCGCGAGGCGGAATAGCGGATTTCTTTATCAGGGTCTTTGAGGAGTTCTATAATGCGCGGTATTGTTTCTTGCATCTTAAGGGTTTGCAATACCTGCAGTATTTGTATCCTGGTTGTTTTATCAGGGTCGTTTTCCATCATATCAAGCAATACATCAACGGTCTCTTTATCCACCATGCTTCCCAAAGCAACCACGGCGAGCATCCTGATTTCCGGGTCTCGGTCGGCAATCAATTGCTTTAAAGTGTCAAAGGCGCGTTTATCCTTTACCTTACCCAGAATAGCCAGTATTTCCTTGCGGATGAGCAATTTATCCTCCCTTAGCTTTGGCAGGAGCATCGGGATGATATCATAAGTGATTCTTGCCTCGGCGGCAGGCGGGTTTGTGTATTTTGCTTGCTCTTCTTCTGGCAGGTTGATGAATTTTACCAGCGCGTCTGAAGCGGCCGAACGGATTGTGCCGTCCTCATTGCCGAGCGCTTTAATTAAAGGCGGAATCGCGGAAAAATCATACCAGGCGGCGAGGTTGTTAATCGCCTGGAAACGGACGGAAACAGAAGTATCCGTTTCCATAATTGATTTCATCAGGTTTTTAAGCTGTCCTAAAACATCTTTTTCCTCCCTGCCTGCCGGCGAGGCAGGTTTTAAATACGCTGTTTTTTCAGGTGCCTTAAAATGACCGAGCGCTTCCACTGCCGCAGAGCGGATTATTTCATCCGGGTCGGATAATACCAATTTGAGCGCATTGATGATTTGTTCATTGTCTGTGGGTTTTTCTCCCGACGCTGCTGCGGTTTCCGCCAAGGCGGGACTGCTGCTTTGCATTATCTGCCCCAGGGAGTAAATAATCCAGCGTCTAATATTGGCGTCGTTTGAAGGTAAGGCCATCAGTGATATTAGGTAGGCGGTATCGCTTTTTCCTTTTTCGGTTAATTCAGGCGATATTTTCCATGGTTCTTTTTCGTTCTTATCGACGAGTTTCCTCAAGAGATTGTTTATCTCTATTTGTTCAGGAGTCTTGCCCTCATCGCTTAAGGCGATTCCGGATATGTTGTTTGCGCCGGAATCTGAAGAGAAATCAGGTTTTGTTGAGTCTGAGGGTGTAATAGGCTTTACGGGATTAATCTCAGCGGGGAGTGGGTTTTTTGGTTTTACCTCGGGCGGTTTATAGCTTTCCGAAGGCGGTATATATTCGGATTTGGTAATGGATTCGATATCCTTCTTTTTAATGGTCATTTTCATATCATCCGCATCAAGGATGATGGATTCTTCGTCTTCCGAAACGACGATGCCTTCCAGTGTTGAGCCGTTTTTTAAGGTCACGGTATCCGCGGACAACGGGACGATATATGCAAATGCTAACAATCCTGTTAACAACAAACAGCTGACAACTAACAACTGACAACTAACAACTGACAAATGAATTTTGTTTCTCATCTTATTATTTTTAAGCCCATTATTACAAGACACGGGTCGCCGGCTTCCAGGAAGGTGGTCAAGCCTCCGTTATAATTAATAATGGCTGAACCGCCGATGGCGACGTCAAAGGCATTTGGTTTAAGGGTTACCAGGCTTCCTACGGAATCGGTTGCGTCTTCAATGACAAGGTTTCCCTGGATGTTAACTGAACCGGCTATTTCCATTTGCTCGTGGCAGCCGACCACGCCATCAAGAACCGTAAGATTACCGGCGCAGGATATATCCTTTCCCGCCATGATACATACCCCGGTTTCATCCGGCGTCATTACCGGCGAGCCGGTGATTTTGACATTTCCCGTTGCCAGGAGCGTTAATTGCCAGGGAACGGCGATACTGCCCGGCGAGCCGGCGATATCAACATCTCTCGCGCCTTCAACGTAAAAAGTTCCGTTGTTGCAGGCGGCGGCGTTATATTTCCATTCGTTTTTGCCTCCGGCGGTGATGAAATCCCAGCCCAGCACCTGCCCGGCAGCGGCATTGCCGACCAAAGCGCCTGCCGCGGTGTATATCTTGCCGTCGCTTGCCATGCGATAATCCATGAGGTTGGCATAGTCGGACGGGGTGATTCCCGGGACGTCCGTGGGCGCGGCGCCTTCGTAACACGTCCCGCCGACTTTTTCATCTCCGGTAACCGTGCCGGTTGAATAGACATCCTGCAAAACCACTGCCGCTCCTTTTATTTCAACGTCATCATTGGCATAGATGGTCCCGTTGGTTCCGGTAATCGTGGCGTTGCCGTCAAGCTGGAGTGTGCCGTTGGTTACGATAGCCGTATCCGGCTCGTAAACCGGAGGCAGGTAACGCACAAGTGATTGCACTTCGCTGATTGAGCCATCCGGAAGCTGGGAGGTGACTTTTATAATTACTTTACTGTCAAAATCATTCAGGAGGTCGCCGTCCCCGTCATTATTATCTATAATCTCGGTAACAAACCACCCATTTTCATAGGCTATTTTACGCGCCCACTGGAATCCGGCGGTTGATGTTCCGACTGTGAGTGGGGCATCGCCTTCGGAATAAGTAGCTTTGTTATTATTACTGGTAACCAGCTCGTCATCCCAGCCGTTGGAGTGGCCTGTTCCTAAAACCACCCTGGTCATGTCAAAGCCTGCCATGACGGTTTCCGAGGCGGTGGCGTAGTTAATCGCGCTGTTGACCGCTTTGTTTTGGGTAAACGTGAGTTCCGAGTAAGAAACCGAAATAGCCAGAACCATGAAGAGGACGATTAGAGAAATGAAAAGTGCCGCGCCCCGCTCCCCCGTTCTAAGTGGCGTGTTGTTTATCATATATTCTCCTTTCCGTTACACGAAAGCACGAAACTTAATACACGAAAGCACGAAAAATTCCGTGTCTTCGAGCAGCAATTCTGTGTTTTCGTGTATCACATTACTAATCTTTTTATTTCCAATACCGGTTTTCCGAAGTTTAATAATAATCCTATTTTTAATCCGCTTGCTTTCAAATAAGATAATAATTGGGCTTTATTTATGTCTTCCAATCCTTTTATGGCTTTTAATTCAACAATCACCATATTGTTTACAACCAAATCCAATCTTTGCGTGCCAACTTTTTCGCCTTCGTAGTATATTTTTATTTCCTTCTCCGTTTCTACAGCTACTTTTTGATTCCGTAATTCTATTTTTAATGCCCGTTGGTATATATTCTCAGGCAATCCAGATTTTAACGTCTTATGGACATTGACGGCGGCCCCTATAATTTTACTGGTTATCTCCTCAAATTTATAATTACCCATTTCTATGTTTCCGTCTCTATTCTTTCCGTTTTTTATGCCTTCCGTTTCGTGTTTTCGTGGTGTTCTTCCGTGTCTTCGTGTTTACTATTTCTCATCTTTTCTTCCAAGTATTATTACTACCGGGTCGCCTGCTTTTAGTATGGTGGTTAAAGAGCCGTTATAAGTCACGGTCGGATTGCCGCTGATATCCATGGAGAGCTCGCTTTTGCTGGTAACCAGGCTGCAAATATCTTCGGCATCTTCCGCGAGTATTGAGCCCAGGTAAGAAGATGTTCCGGAGATATTAACCTGTTCATGGGCGGCAATCAATGCCTGTTCGGTCTGCTGGTAATTGGCGCCGCTTATTTTGACATCTTTCCCTACGATATACAAAGTTCCCGGTTCATTCGGGGCTATTTTGGGGCTGCCGGAGATATCAAGATAACCGGTTATAATCAATGTCGTGCGCCAGGGGATTTCGGCCGAGCCGGGATTGCCGGAAATCTTTACATTGCCTTCTATATAATATGTATGATTTGCCGCTGAATCGCCATTTAAGGTCCATTTGCCCGCGCCGTCATATAACCAGCCCTGGTATGCGCCGGAAGCGATGGTATCCCAGACCATTGTTTCCGAGGTGTCATAGACTTTGCCGTTTGAAGCAAGGCGGTAGTCGCGGTAGGAATAGTAATCGGACGGGGTTATCGGGGGGATATCCGGCGGGGGTGCGAATTCCTGCTGGTCGCCGCCGATTGACGGGATGCCGGTTATATTGATTTCACCGGTCGCAATGACATCCTGGGCGATGGTTGAATTGCCTCCGATATCGATATTGCCGTTGACTATAACGGTTCCGTTAGCGCCTAATATTTCAGGGTTGCCGCTTATTTTCATATCGCCGCCCGAGACGATTGCCGCATTTGGCTGGTAAAGGGGCGGCTTGTAGCGCAGCATAGCGATTATTATGCTTTCGGTCGGTATGGCGGGATTTATGGTTGAGGCGGAAATAAAGCTCTTCACCTTGACGTTTACTTTATCGTCTTTATCCGTGAAGAGGTTGCCGTCGCCATCGTTGTTATCGTAAATAATAACCCAGTAACGGCCGTCGTTATAGCTGATATCCCGCGCCCATTGGAAGAGAGCGGGATTTGTACCGGCGTTAACCGGCGTATCATTGGGATTATAGGATAATTCATTATTATGGCTTGTCGTCAGTTCATCATCCCATTTATCGGCATGGCCGGTAAGGAGCGCCAGGCGCGCCATTTCCAGGCCGGCATTGGCAATCTGTTTTACATTGCTTACCTGTGCGCCTTGCATGGTTTGCTTATTCTGGGAGATAGCCAGCCCGAAATAAGCAAGCACCAGCCCCAAAACCATGATAATGACGACCAGCGAGGTAAATAACGCAGAGCCTTTATTCTTTTTCATCATTGCGGATTCCTTAATGTTCGGGATTCTTTTTTATGCATGAATATAACCCGTCCTTTTCCGTCTATGGTAATCATAAAGAAATTGACGATAATCCTGTTTCCGTTAATGGTGCTTTCTGTTCCGGATTGGTTGACGCGGTAGAAGATGGGGTCAAGAGCGCCGTCGCCGTCTAAATCGTTTTCCCAATTAGTATGGACAGTTACGATATCGTTTCCTATGGAGTAGGTGTTTTGCACCGTGCCGACTGAATCTTTGAAGACCATCTGGATTTCACCCGAATCATATGATTCGCCAAGGTCGCCGTCGCCGTTATAATCAAAACCGGTTGCGGTTTCCGAAATAGTTTTTGAAACGACATACTGGTATGTTAATGTCCAGCCCAGCTGGTCCTTTGCTCCCCAGTTAATGGAGCTGCCATCCGCAGACCAGTAAGTGCCGGTTACCAGGACAGGCACCTGGATGGTAATAGAGCCGTGGTGGGTGCCGGTGACGGGAGCGGAAACTATTTTACATTCCGGCAGGTATTGGGTCATGCGGTCTATCAGCGATGAAGCGCGCGTTTCGAGCCACGCTTTGTTGCTGGAGAAGTCGAAACTTTCCTGGGTTTTCATAAACATGGATAATATCAGGGTTAATATTAATGCCAGGATTGACATGGTGATAACCAGTTCCATTAAAGTAAAACCTTGAGATTGCTTCGGTCTCTTTGTTCCCTCGCCCCGATGGACATCGGGACGAGCCCCAACGGGGCGCGGCAATCTCAAGTTAGGGGATTTCCGTGTTTTATTCATAATCATTGGTCTGACCTCGTGAGCATTGTTTTCATCTGTAAACTTAAAGGGGTGTTTTGAAAAGCCGTGCTTGACCAGCTGATTGTTACGGTTATATCAAGCAATTCCGTATTTGAGTTGTCGATGCTGATATAACCGGCGGTGTCCCCCAGTTCGCCTGCCGCGAAATTAGTCCCGCTGAATACGGTGCAGATGCTGTTAAAATCATATCCGGCGATTTCTTCCAGTTTATTGGCCGCCGCGGATTTGGCGATATCAAAACTTCTTGATGTTTCTTCCAGTTTCATTGCCGGCAAGATGGTTGCCATGAGCGACATAATGCCGATGGTCAAAATCACAATGGCTAAAGTGAGTTCCATTAATGTGAAGCCGTTTAGATTATTTTTATTTGACATATTAAATCGCACCCTTATAACTTATTCCACTATTAATTTACCCTAAAAAAGAGGTTCTGTCAACCCCGTTAGAGATTTTACTTTCAATATTTCTAATAAGGACCGTCGTTTCTAATAATAGTATATCACATATCTCTAACGGGGTCAAGTGAAATATTTAATTTCTATGTAAATTTTTATTCTTCTGCTCCGAATCCCCTATCCCTGATTATTCATACGGTATTTAAATGTTTATCCACGCACCACCATGAGGTGCGGGTTTTATTCGTATCATTCGTGTTTATACTTTCCTCTACTGCAAGAAAAATAACCCGCACATAATTTAATTTATATGCGGGGGTGGTGGTGCCAACCGCCCGTAGGGGTGGGTATATTACGTAGCCGGGGTGGGGGCATGGTCTAACCGGGGTGGGTGCATTACGTATCTGGGGTGGGTGTATGGTCTAATGAGGGTGGCTGTATGGACTAACTGGGGTGGGTGTATAGACTAATGGGGGTGAGTGTATGGACTAATCGGGGTGGGTATATAGACTAATGAGGGTGAGTGTATGGACTAACTGGGGTGGGTATATAGACTAATGGGGGTGAGTGTATAGACTAACTAGGGTGAGTGTATGGTCTAATCGGGGTGGGTATATGGACTAACTGGGGTGGCTGTATCACGTAGCTGGGGTGGCGGGATATGGAGGTGGGGGTGAGGCTGCCCCCTCCCCACCCTCCCGCCCCCCGACGTATGTTGTACAGTTAACCTTCTACGCTAGCAACGTAAATGTTCACTGATGACCGTATGGAAATCTTAGGATTTGATTATATCTTCTGGATAAATCCGGGCATATTTATGAGGGAGAAAAGATTCCATTTGTTCTTGGGTTAAAGCATGGGATTCTTTTAGCGTATACGTCGTTAAATAGCGTTTCAGGAATTTCTTAGGCTCAATTTTATGTAATTTGCAGGTGGCTATCACCGAGTAAAATATAGCCGTAGATTCAGCCGCCCTGTCGGAATGATTGCCATAGAAGTTTTTCCTACCTACCACCGGAGTACGCAGAGCACGTTCAGCCAAATTATTGTCTAAGGGAATCTCCGGGTCGCTGATAAATAGAGTCAAACCGGACCAATGATGCCGCATACTCTTAATCTGTGCCAAATGAATCTTTGTCCGATAGACATCTGGATTCATTAGATTCCGCATTTTCTCCAGCACTTCTTGTAGCTGCTTTTGAAACGCTTCAAACATTGGCGGGTCTCTCAAATGAGCCAGACGTAACTTATTCAGAGCATACATGTCCCCGATTAAACTTATCCATGTATTTGCCCAAGTAGATATAAGATTATCGGTTGGGTATTTCGTTTTAAGTTTTATAAAATCCCGCCTCACATGCGCCCAACAAAAAGCTAATGTATTACCACAGGTCTGATATGCTCGATAACGGTCACAAAATATGGTTGGAATGATGGTTTGTTCGGGACCTTGCCCCAATGTCTTTTTGATTACTTTTGCCCCACGGCTGGGGTCAATCACAAAGATATGATATAATTGAGAGAAGAATCCCCAGAGCCACTGTTGAGGCTTCTTCCCAGGGCTTTCTAAATAATATTGGCCAGCCCAATTCCACCAGCCGGTTTCATCTGCATGTACCAGTTTTTCAAAGGCAATTTTGCCGTCCGGTCATCAGGTCATATAACGGTTTTAACATCGGTGACAAACGCGATAAGCCGTCGGTCAGCACGCCATTAGATATATTTACTCCGGCCGATTGCATCCGACAGATTTGTCTGCTTAGCGGCATGCTATAAGCGTATTTATCCAGTAACACCTGAATCCAAAAATCCGCGCTATATAGCCCTTTGGGCAGGAGTTTGACCGGTCCAGGCGCTGTTACAATCGGGTGAGAACATTGACAGGTTTTCTTATATTTTCCCCGGCGGTGTCTCAGCAAAATGTAGCGAGTTTCCGTGGTAACCTCATATGAAATTTCTTCTGCTTCTAAAGTTACTAAAGGTAAGCCACAGTCCGAGCAAAAACAATCTTTTTCTTGGAGAGAATGAATCACATCTTGAGTCGGTAAATGCCAAGGAATCTTCCGATGATGCGCTGGATGGCCTGTCTGAGCGCCGTGCGGTTTGGCGCCTGCAGTCGGGTTAGTCTCTGTAGCGGGCTTTTGATTAACTTCTGTCTTTTTATCAAAGAATAATTTCTTAAGATAGGCAATATCACCTTCTAGTTTTTGAATCTTGGTTTCCAGATATTCAATATGGTCTTTGGCTTTTTGGAGTCCTCTTTTAGTCTCTTGGTGTGCCCAATATTCGCGCTCATAAAGAATTCTAAAATCTTGTGTTTCGTATGAAAATACTTCCGATGGTTTGATGTTCTGAGCCTTTTCCAGTAAAAGGTTAACCGAACCGGTCATGATTATATTATCGGAAAAAATGTTGGTATTTAAAAGCCTTCTATAGTATATAACACGGGGATGAGTGAACATTTACCTAGCAACTTTACATAACTATTTATAAATCATGGAGTAATGAGTTACGGAAAAATACGGACTTTTACCGTAATTTATCGGAAATGTTACCGTTATGTAACGTAATAAGGGGTAAGCACCTTTTGGTAATGGGATGTTACCCTATCGTAACAAAACCAGCCACAGACCCACCTGACGGCGAGGCAGGTTACACAGATTACACGGATTTAAACACAGATTAATAGATATAAATAGTGATTGATGGGCTTAAATGTTGATTAAAATGATATTCAGGTGTTTCCTCTGTGTTCTCTGTGTCTCTGTGGCAGATTGCTCTGCAGTTGGCACGGTATTTGCTATATAAGTTAGCCACTAAGACACAAAGGCACGAAGAATTAATTAGTGTCTTAGTGCCTTCGTGGCGAAAAAAGAGGAGGTGATTTATGAAATGTTCAAATTGCGGCCATGAAATAGCGGAGATTAAATCCCGGTATACCATTAACCGGCATGGATACCAGCTGGCGCTGGAAGGCGTCCCGGCATTCGGTTGCCCCTCCTGCGGGGCGAGGTATTTCAAGGAGGAAGAGGTTGATGCGATTCAGAAGATGTTGGAGCATCTGGATAAGGATTTTAGAAAGGTATTGGCTATCGCGGGGTAAAGCCACAGATTCCACAGATGGAGACTGGAAATGAACGATAATAAAGACAAGCAAGTAGACGGAACAACGGAAGATACGAAGTGGTGTGAGCACTCTACTCTTAACGCTCCACACTCTACACCGCGCGGCCGCCTGGGCCGTATCCTGCGTCCGCTTCTTCTTTCTGTTACGATTATCGTTGTTTCGGTTCTTCTTATCTACGCGGCTTCCCAAACCTGGGACCTGGCCGCGCCGGGAACCGTTCCTCCGGAAGATTACACCTTTGATTCGGCTAAGATAGAATTTGTCGGCGGCGTGGCACGGCTCAAGCAGCAAACCGCCACGACCACACACGATAAATACGATAATTCTGCCCCTCGTGGTTTTACCCAGACCGGTTACGCCTTTAGTAATACCCTCGCTTATGCCGACCCTGATTATCTTCGTTTAGTTCGTTTGCCTAACGGCGGTTTTACGACCACGACCGGGACTTTTACCTCACGCGTCTTTGATGGCACCGGCACACCAAACTGGACCGGACTTACCTGGAACGATGGCCGGGCTGAAATTGCCAATACTACATCAGACCTCAAGGCAATCTGGCATATGAATGGTGATTGGGTTGATAACTCTACGGTTGATGCCTCTACTGATACCGGAACTCCTTCCGGTGCGGCCAGTAATAATACCGCCCAGAAGTTTAATAATGGCGGCAATTTCCCGGGCGCCGCGGCTGATTATGTTTCAGTAAATGATAGTAACGACCTTGATTTCGGCACAGGCAATTTTACCGTAGAATGCTGGCTAAAACCAGCCGTCGGGATTATTGACAGAACGATTATTCAAAAAGGCCGTGATGACGCGACCGATTATTATGGCTGGGAATTGGGTATAAATGGATTTGGTAAGGCATATTTCCGCCTGATTGCCCCCTGGACCGGTCCGGATGGCTTGGAAACCGTTTATACCGATGCGGTCTCTAACCAGGCTGTTAATGACGGCAAATGGCACCATATCATTGCCTTCAGGGATACTTCAGATGTGGCGATTTATGTGGATGGACAGGCCGGCGACAGGACGACACAGGGAAGTTCTGATAATAGTTGGAATATGACCAATGCCTATCTCCTTTATATGGCTCTACCGGTCAGCACGACTCTGACCACTAATTTTCAGGGACAGATGGATGAAGTCGCGATATATGGACGGGTGCTCAGTAGCGAGGAGATGAGCGCTCATTATCAATACGGGACAGATCTCAGGTTCCAGGCACGCTCATTTGCTACTTCCACACCGCCGGATGAAGGAGCCATACCTTTTGTCGGGTCGGATGGGACATCTAATTCATATTACACCTCGGTTGCCCTGCCGGGCACCGTTACCTTTGGAGGCGAGATACCGGATGCGAATAGATACCTTCAGTATCGGGTCTACCTGCAAACCGGCTCTAATGCCTTCTCTCCCAAATTATATGATGTAACGGTCAATGGTTCGGCGGCGGATAATAAGGATGATGCTCAATCAGAATTCGAGGCAACAGGTGTGTTTAATCAGACTATTTGGAATACGGATTTTGTCCGGCTACTGCCGACTTATAATGCCAGTGAAGCTCGTAATGTATCCGCAGATAATATCGTTGCCTTATGGCCATTGGATAGCGCCACCGGTGGGATTACGGTTACTGATGCGGCTTCAGGCACGCCCTCGGCCGGCACAAAGGCAGATTGGGGCAATCTGAAGAATGGTGCGACGATTATTCCGGGCGGCGGTCAGTTCTCAGGCGCCGTAGCCTTAGACGGCGTAGATGATTATATCAATGTAACCCATACCACAGATACACTCCTGAAATATTCGTTAGGGATAGAGTCCTGGGTCAGGTTTACTGATACCTTTCAGGCGGGCGCGCCCGCCCATATGTCTGTGGTCCAGAAAAAGAAGGGTTATGAACTGCGGTTTAATGCGGCAAACGGTAAATTAGATTTCATCCTTTATAACAACTCGCCACCGGCTCCTTCCTGGTCCTATGATAAGGCATTTGACGACCTCACTCCGGGTGGAGCTACCAACGGCTGGGAGTCCGTTACCGCGATGGCGGTTTATAAGGATAAGGTCTATGCCGGGACGGGTATCGGGGCCGGTGATGCCGCCATCTTTGTCTATGACGGCGTTTCCTGGAAAGAGGATACGGCTTTTTACTCCAAGACCGGCGGCACGACGGCCGGGGCACCCGCCAAACCAACGGTCAGGTCTGTTTATGAATATGTCAGATGTATGGCCGTCTATAATGATAAGTTATATGTCGGGATGGGGCTAACGGCCGGCGATGCGGATGTCCTGGTTTATGACGGGACTAATTGGGATTACGCAATGGGGACAGCAACGACCACCAATGACATCGGTGATTTTGCGGATGGGGTCAAAAACGATGCGGATGGCGCTGTTTATGAGTATATCCAGTCTATGTGTGTCTATGACGGGAGACTATATATCGGGCTCGGGGCGACCGCCGGTGATGCGGATGTGGTGGAATTAAACGGTGACTATACGGTTCTCGGTAACTGGTCCTATGTTCGGGGAACCAGACTCACCGCCAACGATATTGGCAACACCGGTGCGGCTATTTATGAATATGTCAATTCAATGGCCGTATTTAATGACAAATTATATTGTGGAACCGGCGCGAGTCTTGGTGATGCCGATATATTTTGTTATGAAGCCGGGGTGGGGTGGTCACTCGCGGCAGGTGGAACAGCCGTAGGCACAGATTTCACGGGTGCTGCCCCGATTTATTATTATGCCTATTCACTCTGTGCCTATGGCACTAAACTTTATGCCGGCACGGGCGGTGCCGGAACAGGGCAGGCCGATATCTGGGCGAGTTCTAACGGGACAAACTGGACTATCTCTAAAAACCTGACCACGGCCGGCGATTACTATGTCTATGATTTAGAGGTCTTTAATAACAAACTCTATTCCTCTTCCGGTCGTCCCCGAACCGGCAGTTACGCATATGCCAATCTTTGGTCTTTTGATGGTTCGTCCTGGACCAAGGTCTATGATGGCAGCACTGCCAGTCTGGGCTCTTTAGGCAAGGCATTTAACGATAACTATGCGATGGCCTGGGCAATGACGAGCGATGCGGACGGACTTTATATCGGTTGCGGTTACGAGGCGGATGAAGCAGGGCTGGTATTGGACGACTGCGATATCTTCCGCTACGGAACGACCCCTTATTATAGTATCTCCTCACAGACGGTTACTTGGACGGCCGGAACATGGTATCATATTGTGGCTGGATTTGACGGTAACACGATGGAGATAGCGGTTAATGGTAACAAAGAGAATTCAACTCTGAGGTCATTTGTTGTCAAACCATCTACCGAACCGGTGATTATAGGCAAGAGCTTTAAGGGACGGCTGGACGATGTCGCTATTTATAAGAATACACCGATTGGCTATCGCAGTCAGGGTGATTATATCTCGCCGGTTATTTCGGTGGCGGGCACCCCGACGGTTAAATGGGAAACACTCGCCTGGGGTGAAGATGAGTTTTACGGCGATGAGTTGAAACAGGCAACCGGGCTCGTGGGTCTCTGGTATATGAATAATAATTGGAACGATTCTTCGGGGTCCGGCATGACGCTTCAACCTCAAAACGGGGCTGGTTTTGATAGTAGTCCGGGCAACTATAAATTCGGCGGTTATGCCGGTAAATTTGACGGGGTGGATGATTATGCCGTCGTGCCTGATAAGCCAGATACGGTCTGGACGGATAAGTTAACCGTAGAGGCTTGGGTTAAAACAGGGTCGCTGGTGCAACAGACCATTGTTGCCCGAGGTGTTAATCCCGCGTTAGAATTTAATCTGGGTATTGCTTATAATTCAACGACCCAGGATTATCGGCCATATTTTTGGGTTTCCACGGACGGGGTATCGATTCCTGACCCACCGGCCTGGGGTCCGGCTTCGGTGACAGATGACAAATGGCATCATGTTGTCGGGGTTTATAATGGCAGTCAGTGTATTGTTTACGTAGATGGGGTGGCGGGAAGTCCGATTGGCACCGCCGGCGATGTAAACTATAACACCTCTAACGACCTCTGGGTTGGTTCAGATGAGGAATATCTCTGGGGATTTAAGGGACAGATTGATGAGGCGGCACTCCATAACATTGCCATCTCAGAGACGGAAGTAAAAGCGCATTATAAACACGGACAACTCGGGCTGAGATTCCAGGTGCGGTCTTCAGATAATAACGGTAATTTTGACAAGCCTGATGTAATTGGAATAGGTGCGGATTTTGTCGGACCGGATGGAACTAAGAATACTTATTATGATGATAGTACCGCTCTGACCGAGACGATTACTAAATGTAATTATGCCGTATCCGGTTTCGCCGATTACACGACTGAGGCAGGTAAGTATTTCCAATATAAGGCTATTTTTAATACAGGTGCACCGAGATATTCACCGGCCATGGAGACGGTTACGGTTACAGGCAATTATTATCCTTATGACGCGCCGACCGTGGCTAATATCACCGGATGGGGCCCATATAGCGGATTGGCCGGATTTTCCGATACGGTTATTACCACTACCAATAGCGGCGTGGAATACCAGATTGCCGCCAGTAGCACCAACTGGTATTATCATAACGGGACACAATGGACATTGCAGACAGGCGCCGGTTACCCAGCCGAGACTAATACAAAGAATGAAGTTGACACGAATATCAGCCAGTTTTATACGCAATTCGGTTCAGGGACTTTTTATTTCAAGGCGTTCCTTTTTTCCAGCGGGTTGGATACCTGCCAGCTGGATCAGGTAAGATGCGCGGACGCTAAAATCGTCGTATCAGAGCCTAACGGAGACGGATTAGGCAGTGACCCGCCGCCCTGGACAGTTGGGACTACGCACAATATTACCTGGACGGCGATTGGTAATATTGGCGGGGCAAACGTTGTTATTTCATATACGATTAATGCCAATGAAGCTATCCCGACCTGGAATGCAATCAGCACAGCTCAGCCAATCGGCACGGCTCTTTCATGGTATGTCCCGAACTCTCCTTCGAATTATTGTAAAATCAGGGTGACTAAAGATGGCGATACCGGGGTGACGGACGATTCTGATTATTATTTCAGCATAACCAGCCTGGCGGCTAAAACGATTTCGGTCTTGACTCCAAGCGCTACAACCAAATGGTATGTCGGAACTTCTTATGATATTGAATGGTCTTCAACCGGCGGCGTCGGGGCTGTCACGATTCAATATTCAAAATCAGGCCTTTTTAACGGTGATGAATACAATGTCGCAACCGGAACCGGTAATGACGGAATAGAACCATGGACTCCTGCGGCAGCGGATATTGCGCCCGGAGGGAAGATTAAGATATTTGAAACAGGCGAACCGACCGTGGTCAATGTTTCAGGCGGATTTGTCGTTAGGTGTAAATTAACGATTGATACCGGCACGGCTATATGGAGTAGCTTGAAGTGGGTGGTGGGAACCCAGAAGATTCTTGACTGGACCAATACCGGACCGACAGGTGATACCAATCCGTTGGTCTTTGAATGGGACAGGAGTGATTTTACAGGTGGGGAAACACTTATAGCCAAGCCTATTACCGGCACGCAGTATGCCTGGAATATTCCGTCCACCTCTACTTTAGGCGCTAATTATGATGTCAAGATGCGTTTAAGGACATTGAGGGCGGATGAAGGCGGAACCCAGCCGTATTCTGAAACTATTATCGATGCCTCCAAGTATTTTAAGCTGTGCGGTAAACTGGTGGCAAATAACCCCACCGTGAACGAGCCCAGATATGTCAATGCCAGCGGCCCGATTACCTGGACTAGGGCCGGTAATATTACTAATGTAAAGATAGAGTGTATCGGCACATATGGCGGAGTTACGGCGACCTTTACTATTAACCCGAATAAAGCGGTCAGCGGCGATGTGGACGGGATTGATTGGACAATATCGCGCCTGATTACTCCCACTTTAACGGCGCGTATCAAGGTTACTGATTTTAACGACCCGGAGGTATCAACGGAAACCGAGGCTCCTCCAAACTTTATTATTCGCGGCAGGTTAGACCTGGCAAATACCCATCCGGGACAATTCTCCGGGGAAGAATACCTGATTAGTAATAATACGCCGATTACCTGGACGACCACGGGCGTAATCACCTCGGTAAACCTCTATTATCTAAAGGATACGGATAAGAACGGGACATATGAAACCACGGTTGCGTTTGCCGGTAATCCTTATGGGAATAACTATTCGACCGTATCTGATCCGAATACCGGCGTCAGCTGGCAGATTCCTTCGGATTTGACTCCTGACCCGAACGACCGGGTAAAGATTCGTGTTGAAGACGCCAGCCTGGATTTCAAGAATGATGTCTATTCAATTTCAGCCAATCCGTTTAAGATTAAAGGCGGTATCACCATGGTTTCTCCTGATACGGGAAATGAAGTATTCACGGTATGGGATGCGGCGCAACAAACCGAGAAATTCCCGATTACCTGGACGGTTAACGGGCCAATGTCGCAGGTTACATTATATTATTCCGTTAACGGTTTGGCTGGTCCGTGGAATTCCATCGTGACTACTCCCTGCGGTTCTTCCGGGACATATGTATATTATTGGCCCGTGCCTAATGACGCGGTTTCCGCCAATGTCCGCATTTCCGCGACCAATACGGCGGATATAAATATCAACGGTTTTTCCGCGAATAGTTTCAAGATACGCGGAAAGGTAATAGTCACCAGGCCGAATCTGTCATCCGAGGTTTGGAAGATAGGGACTTCGGAAAATATCCAGTGGGAACAGGTCGGCGATTTTAACGTCACTATCAAGTATTCCACGGACGAGTTCGGTTCCGATATCAATGATATTCTGGTGAACAATGTCAGGACGGATGGTGCGCAGACATATTCCTGGCCTATTCCGCTTGACGCGAAATTATCAGGCGCGGCTCCTAATATTAAGGTGCGCATCGTGAATGCAGCTGACGCGTTGCCTCCTGATCCGTTAAGAGATACAGTTGACCTTTCCGACGCTTCCTTTAAAATCAGGGGGGAGATTGGTAATGTAGCGCTTACGGGCAGCAGTCCGTATACGGTTGATGATGATATTTTTATTAACTGCACGGTAACCGGCGCTAATCTTACCAAAATCAAGGTCTTTTATACGACAGATAATTTTGTCACTACTAATACAATTACCAGTAATTTTGATGTCGGGTCTGCCAATGCCAAAAACGTATCTATCCCGTGGAAAATACCGGATAATATTGCGCAGAATGTGGTGGTCAGGGTGGCTAATGATGTTGATGAGACATTGGTTAATGCGGATTCAGGGGTGTTTCAGATTAGGGGAAAACTGGAGGTGCAGGTTCCAACAGGCGGGACGGCAGTGCAATATCTTCCTCCTCCGAGCACTCCGGTAACAACCACGATTACCTGGAAAGCATGGGGCGGAACAGGGCCTTTTAACAAGGTTAAACTTGCCTTTAGCACGGATAACGGTGTTACCTGGTATAAGATGGATAATTCAGGAGTAGGCTTTACTACAGATGTTTCCAATATCAGCGGAACAAATAATTCTTATGTCTGGACTGTTCCGGACCGCGTGTCATCACAATGTTTTATTCAGATTGCCAATCAGGATGGCTGGCAGGGTATCTCCGATACTAATAATACCGCTTTTATTATAAAGGGAAGTGTAACATTAGGGTATCCGACAGGAGGTCAGACCTTTGCCGTAGGGGACACTTCGCCAACGGCTGTAATTACCGGCACAAAATCCACCTCGGTTACCACTGTAAAGATTGAGATAGATTATAATGATGATGGGACGCCGGACAGGACGTATGATAATCAGGCTGTTGGCGGATTAACGACATGGCAATTTAACGGATGGACCGTAGACGATAATATTTCAACGATAACCACGACAGGCACCGCACGGATTAAGGTAACGGATAAAACAGATGTAAATATTACAGATGTAACATCACAGGGCGGTTTATTTAAAGTCCGCGGTAAATATCATATGGATTCGCCTAATTCTGATTTATTGACCTGGAAAGTCGGAGAAACCAAGGCGATTACCTGGACGACAACCGGTTCAACCGGCGGAGTGGTTTTAGTTTATCCGCAGTGGACAAAAGGAGATGGCTCGTGGACGACATTTGCCGGAAATGAAGCGGGTGTTATCGGCACAGGTAACGGTGCTTATACAATGAATGTAACCGTTCCTGATGCGATTACCACCACTTTCCGTGTTAGGGTTCGGATGGTTAACGACCTGGCTGTATATGATGAATGCGATTATGATATTAAGGTGAAAGGGAATATTCAGGTGAATTATCCTGACAGTAATAGTATCTTTAAGGTAGGAAATAGTGAGGCAATAACTTGGACGGTAACAGGCGATGTAACAACTGTGCAGTTGGATTATTGGGATAATTCAGGGATAGGGGAATGGAAAGAAATAACTTCATCGACACCGGCTAAGACCGTGGGGAATCAGGGGACTTATACCTGGATAAATATACCGAATCTAATTCGTGATGATGTCAAGGTGCGGGTGAAGCAAATAGGAGTAGCTGCGGCATTGGCAACGGAAGGGGAAACGTTGCCTTTCAAGATTCGCGGTAAGCTGGTGGTGAACAATCCGGTAGCGGCGGGCACAGACGTCTATCTGGCGCACAACGGTAGTTACCAGATAAACACGTATCCG
>JAGVQN010000063.1 GCA_020051675.1 Candidatus Brocadiia bacterium | reverse complement strand
TTTATTTGTTGGAAAGGAGTAGCTTGCAATGTGCACTAAATTAAAAGGATTTTCGGTAAACGCAGGGTTAGTATTTATTACGGCTGTTATATTCATTGGAATATTGTCGCAGGCTTTATTTGCGCAACAACCGCGTGATTTGGTCAGGCTGAAAAAAAACAGCGAGGAGTTTAAAGGGTCAATCATTAAGGAAACGTTTAAAGGGCTGACCATACAAATCACCAACGGCACGCGTGAATTCGGTTGGAACGAGATTGACGAAGTCCAATACGATAAGACCCCCTCTCTTTGGTACCAGGGCGAAAAAGAGGAATTAGACGGGAAATACCCCCAGGCGGCGGCGACTTACCAGAAATTATCGGAAAAAACGGACACCCGCGACATATTTAAGCAACATGTCATGTATAAGCTGGCATTGAATTTGCAATTAAGCGGTAATCTTAAAGAGGCTGCCGCAAAATACGACCAATTGCTTACCGCGGTTCCTGATACAAAATATTTTCGGGAAGCGGGTTTGGACTGGATTAAGTGTTATCCGGACCGCACTAAAACCGTGGAGGCTTTAACTACGCTGGAAAAAGTCAGCACACTCGCCGATAAAAGCGGGCTTAATGACGAGTTTAAATTCAAGCTGAAATTGCTCAAGGCCCAGATTTTAACTCCGTCTGACCCGCAAACGGCAAAACAAGTCTATGTCCAAATAAAACAGCAGGCCGGCAATTTGCCGGAGATTAAGGCGATTGCCACCGTCGGCGAAGGGCTTATTATGATTAAGGAGAAACAATACCCGCAGGCGGAACAGCTTCTTAAAGGAGTTCTTGGGGAATCGGCTAATCCGACCGCCCTTGCCGGGGTGTATTATGGCTTAGGCGAGGTTTGTTTCCAGAGAGGGGAGACATCCAATAGCTCGACAGATTATAAAGATGCCTTGCTGCATTATTTAAAAGTCAATATTTTGTATTATCCTGCGCCCGGTGATGATATTGCCGTTGATTATTACCTTGCCGCGACGTTCCAGGCGGGTAGATGCTTCAAAAAAATGCTCAAATTTGTTGACGCCGGAAAGCAATCAGAATATAACGACATGGCAAACGCGTTGTTTCAGGAGATAATAAAGAATTTTTCTTATCATCCTTTAGCACCAAAAGCGAAAGAAGAGATGAGTAAGTAGATGAAGGAGAAAAAAATGAAAAAGCTGACAAAATGGATGCCCGCGGTTATGTTAGTGGGTATTATACTGGTGTTATTGTTGATGCCCATTATTGCCCTGGCGCAGGATGAGGAAGAGGGCGAAAAAAAGGCGCCCGAAGGCGGTGGCAGTGGTTTTATGGACCTGATTAAAGCCGGTTCATACGTCGGGCATTTCATCATATTTCTTAGCTTTGTTTCCCTTGCCCTGGCTATCGAGCACTTTGTGAATATCAAGCGTGATAAGTTTTGCCCGCCGGAAATAGTTGCCGAGCTGGAAGCCTTAATTGACGAAGGCCAGTATGAAGACGCGCTTGCCTTATGCCAGGCCAACCCGTGCTTTTTCACTAATGTCGTCGGCGCGGCCCTGTCAAAGGTCGAAGGCGGTTTTGCCGAGATGGAAAAGGCCATGGGGGAGGCAGGCGAAAGCGAGGCAAATAAGGTTAACCAGCATATCAGTTACCTGTCGCTTCTGGGAAGTATCGCTCCGATGTTAGGGCTGACCGGGACTGTCACGGGTATGATCTCGGCATTCAGCGTCATTAAGACCATGCAATCGCCGCCGCCGAGCATGTTGGCGCGGGGCGTCGAAGAAGCGCTGGTGACGACCGCCGAAGGGCTTTTCGTGGCTATGCCGGTCTTGTCCGCTTACTTTTTCTTTAAAAATAAAGTTACCGCATTACTTATCGAAATGGGTATGATTTGCGGTGAATTCCTGGATAAATTTAAGGGTCTGGAGCCGGCAAAATAATGCTTAGCCGGCGGAGATAAGATTTATGAAAATGAAAAGGCATGAACAGCTGGAAAACGTGGGTTTTGATATGACCCCGATGATTGATTGCGTGTTTCAATTAATCATTTTCTTCATGCTTTCCACTGATTTTGCCAATACCCAGCTGGAACGCGTGCAGTTGCCTAAGGCCACGACCGCGGTGGAAGATAAAAGTCCGCCGGAGACCAGGCTCATGATAAACCTGGCGCATGTCGGCCCGGGAGCCGAGACTTGCAAGGAACTTAAATATAATCAGGAAAATAAGCTTATCAAGGCTTGCAGCGTTGAAAAGCACTGGCAGATAAAGGTGGGGAATAAAAAATTCGAGCCTTCTGAACTAGAGCAGCTTCTTAGCCTGGAAGGCTCAAAACCGCCGGGCCGCGAGCCATCGCCCGATGGCGGGAAAAGCCTGGGACTTTCGAAAAGGACACTGCAAATAAGGTCTGATGCCGGCGCGGTTTACCAGATGTTGGAAAAAGTCTTCGCGGCTTCTGCACGGGCGCGTATATGGAAAATCGAAATCGGCGCCTCGCAGCCGCCTAAAGATTAGGAGATATATTAGATGGGAAGAATTAAAAACAAAGGTTCTAATGAAATGAAGATGGATATGACCCCGATGATTGATATCATTTTCCAGTTGATTATTTTCTTCATGTGCTCCATTAAATTCAAGACGCTGGAAGGCAAGCTGGCGTCGTATTTACCCAAGGATGTCGGGATAAACTCCAGCCAGGTGGCTAATCCGGATATGAATGAAATCCGCATCCGGCTGATATATGATGAAACTCAGCCGATGAACACTAAAATTTTCGTAAAGCCGTACGGCGCGGATGGCGTGCGCATGAACGATTGGAGCCAGCTGAAAGCGGATATCGCCCAGCGATACCAAAGCATCGTCGCGCGCAACCTGACATGGCCGTTTATCATAGACCCGGAAAGCAAGATACCGATGCAATCGGTGGTTTATGCTTTGGATATGTGCCGCAGCGCCGGCATTGAAGACGTCCGATTTGCCGCTAAATCTCCTGTAACCGATTCTCTTTCAGGACTCGGTGACAAATCCAATAAATGGGGAAAATAATCCCATCGGTTTGCCTGGGTGGGATCGTATATAAAAACGCAGGAGAACCTATTTATGAAACACTATAAAATTTACGCCGCTTTTCTAACGGCTATCTTACTGGTTTCGTTAATGTCATGCCGGAGCACCGAGGAAAAAGTCAATCTTGAAGATTTATTTAGCGATACAACTGATCTTAAAGGGACTACCGCGGCCATTAAGGACTTGATGGTTTCTAACATTTCTCTGGATGCCGGAAAGCTGCTTGCGCTTTCGGTGGCACTCAAAACAGACCAGTCGGAAATCACCTGGGAAGGGTTGAAAGTCAGCAGGAGCGGCAGCGCTTCCGATAATGACGTCACTTCGGTTTCGATTTATCAGGATGACGGCGACGGCAAATTCGATTCCGCCGCGGATAAAGTTATCGGCGTTTCCGCCTTTAAGAAAGGCGAGGCCGAAATAAAAATAAAGCCGGCTCAGCCTGTCGGAAAAGACCTGAAATTTTATTTCCTGACCGTTGAGGTAAGCAGGGATGCCCAAACCGGCGTTGAATTCAGCATTGATATTACCAGTGAAACGGCCTTCCAGACCAATGATCCACTTGGCGTAAGAGCCGCTGAATACATTCCGTTCGCATCTAAATCATGCCGAATAAACCCCACCGTAGATAGGTTGATTGTCACCGCGCGGGATATTTCTTCTCTTTACCTGAAAGAAGGCTCGGCCGACTCCCCGATGTTTCGTTTCACACTTAAAGCGGAGAAAAAGGTAGTTGTTTGGAGCGATGTTAAGCTTAGCCGCAGTGGAACCGTGGGTGATTTGGATATTATAGCGGTAAAAATCTATTCCGATGACGGCGATGGTAAATTTGATCCCGCAAAAGATAAGAAAATCGGCGAGGGAACTTTTTTAGACGGGATTGCTGACGTGGATGTTGAGGATCAAACCGTTACAGTTGAGCCGAAGGTGTATTATATCGCATGCGATATTAACGCGGCGGCTCCGAGCGGCCAGTTTTTCGGAATTAAATGCGAGAGCCCCGAATCTTTCGGTATTGTTCCTCCTAATTCGGTAAGCGCTGAAGGGTTTCCTTTTGCTTCCGGGACGGAAGGTAAAGGGTCGCAAATCGGTTTGGATTGGAAAGCAGTCCTTATCGAACGCGTTAGGGAAAAAACTGTGGAACAGCAGAAAGACGAGGTGATGGCGCAGCAATTTTACGAAACCGCGTTGAAATTATACAAGGAAGCTAATTATAAGCAGGCGATTGATAATGTCCAGAAAGCATTGGAGCTGGATCCTCATCATCTCGGAGCGGAAAAATTGCTGATTGATTTACGGCGGCTTCTTTTTGGCGATCGGGCGGGTGAATATAAAACTGTTTTGGAAGATGCCCAGGACCGGTTGGCTATAAAGGTTCAGCAGATTGAGATTGAAATCCGCAATCATTTCCTGAAGGCTGAGGAATATATGCGGGAAGAGAAATTTACCGAAGCTATTAGCGAATACGAGGCAATTGAAGAGAAACTAAAGTGGGATCCTTACGGCTTTCAGACAATTGCTAGGTATCGGGAGCAGTCTAAGGAACGGTCGGTTATCGCGGCGGAGCGTCTAAAAAAGCAGCAGGAGATGCTGTCAATCCAGCAGCGGCGGGCGGCTGAAGACTTAGCCAAAGAAGAGGAAGAACGCCGTCGTGCCGAATTCAACCTGAAAATTAAGCGATTGTTCGAGGAATCCGTCCTTAATTTTGAACAGCAGCGGTATAAAGAGGCCGAAAGATTGGCGGATAAAGTGTTGATTTTAGTGCCGACTTTCCGCCCGGCGCAGGCGCTTAAGAATGATTGCCAGTATGCCCAGCATAAAGATGTCCGGACTGATTATCTAAAACGAAGGGTGATGACCTGGAAAGTATTCCAGGAGGATTTTGATGAGTCGTTTATCCCATATGCAAGTTCTCCATTTGTTCAGTATGATTCTGAAATATGGGAAAAAGCGCTTCGGCGTGAACCGATCGGGCTGGTTGAGGAAAAAACTGCCGAGGATCCGGATATTTTAGAAATGAAGCGTACTTTGGAAACCGCCCGTGAAAATATTACGGTTAATGAGGAACACGGGCTTGCGGAACAATTGGAGTTTATAAGCCAGAGGTATAATATTCCCGTATATTACGGGGCGGAGGCGTTGGAAAAGTTGACTGCGGAAAGGAAAAATTTCAGCCTGGCTAATACGCCGTTAAAACTTATCCTTAAATATGCATTGGATGGTTACGGGCTTTCATATATTTTCCGGGATAAGGCATTGTGGATTGTAAAAAAAGATGACGCGACTCCGGAAAAACAGGTTAAAGTTTATCATGTTGATGATCTGGTCTATCAGGTACAGAATTTCAGCGCGCCTTCCGTAGAGACGCCTTTTCAAACTGCCGCGGGTGTTAATTTCCCGGTGCCGCCTCCGGTCGATTTGCCGGCGAAACCGGCGATGGGCTTGGATAATCTAATGGGGTTGATTCGGCAAAATGTTTTTGAGGGAACATGGGAGGATGGCGATAATAAAGATAATGCTATCAAAGGAACAGCTGTTAAGCCGATTGGAACGAATAAGCTTATGGTGATACATACCGCAGATGCGCAGCGGGAAGTGAATGAATTCCTGAAGGTTTTGCGTTCTTACGCCGGCACCATGATTGCCGTGGATGCTAATTTTTTAGGGGTAACGGATGATTTTCTGGAAGAAATGAGTGTTAATTTAAAAGATACTCCGGGCGCTGGTTCCGTAGTGGGTGGTGCAGCCGCTGGTTTTGCGCGTCCGGCCGGGCAATCCGGTAACACGTCATTTGATTTCCGGTTTAGGGGTAACTATCCTTTTGCGGTTGGCGCCGTTCAGGATCCGGCCGCAAATATTTCCGGCGCAAGATTGACTAATGCCGGTGGATTAGGAGGAAGGCTCACCGTTTTAAGGCCGGGAGATACAAACGATTTGAATTTTGTCTTTCGGGCGATTGAAAAGAAGCAAAAAATTATTTCGCTTCACGCTCCGAAAATAGTCGCATTAAATGCGCAGCAGGCATATGTCATCTTTTTGCAACAGCTTTCATATATCCGTGATTTAGACGCCATCGCCGGAGTCATTGCTTATGACCCGGTTTTGGATACGCTTCAGGTTGGGGTCGTTCTTGATGTCATGCCCGTCATGAGTTACGATCGTAAATACATTACATTGCATACGTTGTCAACAATGTTGGAATTGGATGCGATTAGAAATTACGATTTCCAGAATGGCGTGGAAATTCCTCAGGATCTAATCGATCAGGGCTTTACCGGTTATTTTATTCAATTGCCTCAGTTGAGGGTTGAACGCGCCAGGACTTCGGTTGTCGTGCCGGATAAAGGCTCTATTATTTTAGGCGGCTTAAAGACAGGGCGTAATCGTACTACCAAACAGGGAACGCCTGTTTTGAATAAAGTTCCTTTAGTGGGCGGTTTGTTCCGTCGGGAGATTAACAGTGATGATAAGCAAAACATGATTATCATGATGAAAGCTCAGATTATAGAATTAGCGGAAATAGAAAAAGAGAACCAGGATTAAAATAAGCTTAATCATACTCGATAATGCTTAAAGCTATTTTCTTTGATATAGACGACACATTGTATTCCACCTCTGAATTTGCCGTTCGGGCCAGGAAAAACAGCGTTTCCGCCATGATTAAAGCCGGTTTGCGTGTTCCTCA
>JAGVQN010000032.1 GCA_020051675.1 Candidatus Brocadiia bacterium | reverse complement strand
TGGAAAACCTTGACCAGATTCAGGAAAGCCTGGAAAGCGGAGAAGATTTACTCTAATTCGGCGCATAATCGATGCTTGGTTATAATAAACCGTTTCCTGTGGTTTTTCTCCTGTTTGCTTTTGTTCTTTTCCTCACCCCCGGTAAGACAGATGGTCCGGTTAAATCGATGATTATCACGCCTTTTACCCCTTTTGCAAAGATTTTACCCGCCCAAAAAACTTCACCGGTTAGTAATAAAAAAAGTGATGCCGATGCAAAGAAAGAAACCGCTTCCGAGCGCCTCGCGAGGCTGGAAAAAGAAATAGAATCCCTTAAGGCCGAAAATATAATCTTGGCGAATGATAACCGGGAATTGAAAAATAAATTGGGCAGCATCTCAAGCTTTATCGAGCTCGCATCTTCTGCCAGGAAAATAAACGAGGCTTACGAACTTATTTCGGCTGATGTTATTTTAACCGATGATTCCTCCAGTTGGAGAAAGGGAATTACGATTAACCGCGGGACTAACAACAAGATTGAGATCGGATTGCCCGTGGTTTACGGTAAATACCTGGTCGGCAGGGTTGTGGAATGCGGTCCTTTTAACAGCCGAATACAGCTTCTGACTGATCCTGTCTTCAGGATAAAAGCCTTTGCGGCGGCTCCCCAAAAAACGGTTACCGAGAAGAAAGAAAAAAAAGACACGCCCGAACCCTTACCGTCCGGACAGGAAAAAGCCTCGAAAATCACCGCTTCGGGTAACGGTGTCTTGGAGGGGAAATCAACGTCCGAATGCATCCTTAAGTATATATCCAGGAGCATACCGGTTGAAGAAGGCTGGATAGTTTTTTCTTCCCAGGATATTTCGGAAACTTACCCGAAAGGATTGCTTATCGGCGAGGTCAGTTCGGTTAAGCAGGAAAGCTATTTTTCGTTATTGACGGTAAAACCGTTCCTGGATTTTAACAGCTTGGAAAGTGTTATAATCATTAAGAAAAAATAGAATGAAAATAACCTCTTTATTTATTATTACCGCTTCTGTTTTAACTTTGTTCCTGCAAATGACTCTGTTAAGGTTCGCGGAAATCGCAAGTGTCAAGCCGGAATTGTTGTTTATATGGGTTATAATGAGTTCGTTTTATCTTCCTCTGCGCTCGGCCATTTTTACAAATTGGTTTATCGGTATCATGGCTGATTTGACATCTAATTCAAGCCTTGGGACGATGGGCTTTTTATACCTTCTGTCCGGTTTGGCCATATCCTTATTAAGGGAAGTGTTTTTTCGGGAAGATATTGCCGCCAGGGTCGGCATTACCTTCATTTCCGTTTATTTTTGCCATTTTCTTTACGGAATAGGAATGTGCTTTGCCAGGGAATCGCTTGATTTTTGGTTTATAATAATAAAGCCTTTAGGGATTGCGATTTATACGACCATCGCCGGGATAGCATTTTTCTTCGTGCTGGCCGTTATCGAACATGCCGTTCAGATTAAACGCCTGAGGGATGAGCTTAAACCTTGAAGCTCATTTTTTAAAGCAGGGCAGCCTGACAGTAAATTTTGTCCCTTTTCCGACAACTGTCTCAAACGAGATTCTTCCCTTGTGAAGTTGGATAATCTTGCCGGCAATGGCTAATCCCATCCCGACACCTTTGGGCTTGGTGGTAAAAAACGGATCGTAAATTTTATCCCGGCAAGAAGGGTCTATCCCTTTGCCGAAATCAATAACTTCAATAATGATTTCTTCGGCGTTCTTGAATTCGTTGAATTCAGCGTAAGCTTTTAAAACCACCCTGTTCGTATCAGCCTCAATCGCATTAAGCCCCAGATTAATCAACACTTGCTTTAGTTGCTCGGAATCAGCCGAGCAAAATATTTTCCCTTTAATTTCTTTTTGGACTTTTACGGGTTGGGCTGTTTCCTTATGCTCAAGAAGTATGGCGACCTCATCCACGATTTGCCCGATATTGCATTCCTGAAAGCAACCCGGTCTTTCCCTGGCGAAATCTATAAATTCGGTGATTATGTTATTGAGGCGTTTTGTTTCTTTAATGATAATATCCATCAGTTTTTTCTCGGCCGGAGAAAGCTTATCGAGAACTCCCAATTCCTGGGCGGCGCTTCTTATGGACGCCAACGGATTCCTTATTTCATGAGCGATAGACGTGCTCATTTCGCTTAAGCTTTGCCACCTTTCGGCCTGCTTGGTTATTTCAGCGGTTTTCCTGGCAAGGGTAACGTCGTTGAGCAATACGATAACCCCTCTCGCTTTTCCCTGGGAATCCTTTAACGAGGTCGTGCTGAATTCTATAAAGTAATCATTTTTCTCATCCTTAATAGTTATTTCGCCTGAAGAAATCTGGGAATCAAGCAAGGTGTCACGCAATGATTTGTAGTTCGGGCGGTCTAAAATATCTTTCACCTTTACCCCTTCCGTAAATGCATCCTTAGGCAACCGCAGTAATTCCCTGGCTTGCTGGTTGTAAAAAGCAATTTCTCCCTGAAGGTTAACAACCATGAGCCCGGTTAACATGCCCTGAAGAACTTCTTCATTAAGGATTCTTTCGTGACTTAGTTCAATCGTCAGCCGGCCGGCCAAAAACGCGACAAGATGTAACGCCAGTGCGAAGAAAAAAAGGTACGGCAAAACAAAACTTAAATTACCGCTCACATCCTTGATGTACTCGTTCGGGAGAAATGGCAACGGTCGGTTATAATGGACGCCGAGGAAGTATATTATTGTTATTACGGAAAGAAAGGTTGAAGCCAACGAGGCAAAAACAAAACTGCTTCGCGCGGAAATCAAAAGTGCTCCGGAAACAATGGAGGCAAAATAAAGATAAATAAAAATGCTCCCGCCTATTCCACCCGTGAAATATATAAGCAGTGTTTCTATCAATATATCGAGAGTTATCTGGAACATTGCTTGTTTCCGCAGGGAAATCCAAGTCCACCTAAGGGCAAGCAGATACAGAATATTGATGAAACAGGCGAACACCAGGATGCTATATGCGGAAACCAGGTGAGCGGGAAATGTTTCAAGGGTCTTTTGCTGGTATAAAATGATTGCGATAAGCGCCAAGATGGCAATCATCAGCCGAATGACCAGGAACCATTTCAGCCGGCTTTGCAAACCGGCTGTTTCATAGGGAGAAAGTCTCGATTTAGGCGAAACAGATTCCATCAGTAATTATTTCTTACCCGTTACTGCCGACTGGATTTTGAATATCGGCAAAAACACCGCCAAGACGATTCCGCCTACCACCGCGCCCATCACTCCGATTAGCAGCGGTTCGATCATGGATGTCAAAGACTCAACCGCGGCTTTAACCTGCTGGTCGTAGAAATCGGAAATCTTTCCCAGAAGCGCTTCCAGTGCGCCTGATTTTTCGCCTATTCCAATCATCTTAGTAACCATCGGCGGGAATATTTTATTTTGCGCCAAAGGAGCGCTTAAGGTTTCTCCTTTACGGACGCTTTCCTTTGCGGCGTTAACCGTATCTTCAATCAGGACGTTTCCCGATGTGCTTGCCACTATTTCCAAGGCGCCTAAAATAGGGACACCGCTTTTTATAAGCGTGGCAAAAGTCCGGCAGAAACGGGATATTGCTACCTTGGTAAACAAATCCCCGAAAACGGGAGCATTTAAGGAGAGCCAATCTAGCGCGCGTGTCCCTGTTTTTGTTTTCTTGAAAGCGCCATACGCAAAGAACAACCCGACCATTGCACCACCCCAAAGATACCAGTAGTTTTGCAGGGCATCGCTTGTTGCCATAAGTATTTGGGTAGGCAAGGGCAGCGTAATTCCCATGCTGGTAAAAATTGTTTTGAATTTTGGGACGATGAAAATCATTAGCCCGCCCACGATGAGGAATATCATCGCAAGCGAGATTACCGGATAAGTCATAGCCGATTTGATTTCACGTCTCAGCGCCTGAGAGCTTTCCTGGTATTCGGCAAGGCGTATCAGGATTGCGTCCAATTGGCCGCCGGCTTCGCCAGCCCTGATCATGCTAACATAAATACGGGCGAATACCTTGGGGTAGGCTTCCAGTGATTCAGAAAAATCAGACCCTCCCCTTACTTTCTCGACCACTCCGCCCAGGGTCAGCTTAAAACTTTCGTTCTCTGTTTGTTCCTGCAGGATTTCCAGCGATTCTAAGAGAGGAATGCCCGAGCCGATCATCGTTGATAATTGGCGCGTAAAAACCATCAGGTCATCCGCTTTGATTGCTGAACCGGCTTTCGCTTTAAATAGGGCAAAGCCTCCCTTTTTATCCGAAACCGGTTTTACCGTCAGCACCCTCAATCCTTGTTTTTTTAATTCGATGGCTGCTTCGGTCGGATTAACCGCCGATATATTACCTTTCTTAGGTTTCCCATCAGCACCTTTTGCGGTATACAAAAATTTCGGCATTATTAAACCTCCTGTTTAAATTTAAGTATTACTCAAAACTTCCTCGAGAGAAGTTAATTCTTTAATTACATTTACAAGTCCGGCCCGTCTTAATGTGTTCATCCCCTTGCTGACGCCGTACTCGCGCATTTCTAGGACAGAACTTCCTTTGATAATCATTTTCCTCACTTCATTATCAACCTCAAATACTTCGTAAAGGGAAACCCGCCCCTTATAGCCGCCGTGGCAGCGAGAGCATCCGACCGGCTTAAAAAGTTTTACTGTTTCAGCTTCCTGTGGGGTGAATCCGACAGAAACCAGGCGTTCCGGAGGTAGTTTCATCGGTTCCTTACAGTGGCTGCATAAGCGCCTTGAAAGACGCTGGTTGGTCACCAGTAAAACCGCGGAGGAAACCATAAAGGGATCTATGCCCATATCGGTCAAGCGGCTTATTGTGGAAACCGCGTCGTTTGTATGGAGTGTTGAAAAGACAAGGTGTCCGGTGATGGCGGCTTTTACCGCGATATCGGCCGTTTCCAAGTCGCGCATTTCACCGATCATGATAATATCAGGGTCTTGCCTTAAAAGAGACCTCAAAGCTGCGGCAAAGGTCATTCCCTGTTTCGGGTTAATCGGAACTTGGACGACCCCGGGCAGCTGGTATTCCACCGGATCCTCCACCGTGCTGATATTATCATCGGGTGAAAAAATCTCTTTTAGGGCACAATATAAAGTGGTTGTTTTGCCGGCACCTGTCGGGCCGGTAACCAGAACCATTCCGTATGATGAATTGATTGCCTTGTGGAAAACGTCCAGGTCACGCGATTCAAAACCCAGATCTTTCAAGTTTAATGTCAGGGACGAAGAATCCAGTAAGCGCATCACCACTCTTTCGCCATGAACGGTCGGGGTGGTGCTCACCCGAAAATCAACCCTTCTTCCCGAATACTTGATTTGGAATTTACCGTCCTGGGGGATACGCCTTTCAGAAATATCTAACCCGCACATTATTTTAATCCTGGAGGAGATGGCGTTGCTTAAACGCTTCGGTGGGGTGAACATTTGGTTTAGTATACCGTCCTGTCGGAAGCGCACGCGGACTTTTTTCTCGTAAGGCTCGATGTGGATATCGCTGGCTCCTTCTTTTAATGCCCGCATTAAAATCATATTTACCAGTTTTATGACCGGGGATTCGCCGGCCTCGGAGGTTATCATGGAAAGATCTAATTCTTCGTCATCAGTGTCTTCTTTTAGTTCCATCTCGGGGCCGCTGACATCCTGCATCAGTTCTTCCAGCTTGTGGTCTTCCGGGTTGTAGAACCTTTTTATGGTCCTTTGCAAATTGCGTTCCAGAGCCAAGACCGGCCTTAATTCGCAATTAGTAAGCATGCGTATGTCATCCAGCTTGAAAATATCAAACGGGTCTGATACGACAAGCGTTATAATATTCCCTATTTTTGATATGGGCAGGGCGGAAAAAAACTTGGCCTTCGCCTCAGGGAAGTCCTTTAACGCTTTTTCATCGGGCTGCAGCTTATCCATGGATACCGGCGGAATTTTCACATCTTCGGCCAGGGCGCTCAGCAATACGTCTTCGTCAAGGATATTCCGTTCAATCAATACGTCGATAAAGCCGAGTGATTCTTTTTTAGAGATATCAATCGCCTCATTAATCTTTTCCTTGTTCAGCAATCCTTTTTTCAGGATGATGCTGTTTACCCTCTTGTCAACATCGGTTATCATAAAGGCGTATTATATTTTTTTATTCCGCCGTTGTCAACATCTCTTGTCAGCAATTTTAAGGGGAAAAAGGACGCGTTAATTTTCGTCCGTCCCTGTTTTTGAAGGGATATCCGGCATGCGTTTGATATCCGCGCCGAGCGAGA
>JAGVQN010000068.1 GCA_020051675.1 Candidatus Brocadiia bacterium | reverse complement strand
TACCCATGGTTAACTCTCCTTTCTGCCCCTTTTAGGGGTCTGAAGAGTCAACCTATTTCCCTATATGGCGTGTCCTAAATGGTCGTGAGTAGGATAGGAAACAGGGCAAAAATATTCCCAAGATGACCCACGTAGAAAGTAAGACAAGAGAAAATCAGGAAAACGTAATACGGACGGATTAATCATTATATTTTAGGATGACTAAGAGGAACATTCCCACCAATAAAATCTCTGCGTCTTTGCGGTAAAATAGGTTGATAGAATGCGTGTTAATCCTTAAGTTTCTCTTTCAATTCCTGCAATTTGGCAAGCGCTTCCAGAGGTGTGAGGCTAAACGCTATTACCACGTTTATTACCACGTTTCAGGGGTTTATTACCACGTTTCTCCTTATTAGCACGTTTAATTTGTTATTACCACATTTATTACCACATTAATGTTTTTAATGTTACATTTTCTTCCAGCGGGCATCCCGACCTCGTCCCAGGCAGGTTATTTTCTTTTCCTGCCGCATCCGGTTCAAAACGACCCGTATCATATCCCGGCTTACCGCCGGACTTAAACGTTCAATATCTGAAATACTAAAAGTGGCCGGCAAGTTGGCTATTACTTCTTCCAGCATAGATGTTTTTGCGCCACGCCTGCTTGTTACTGTTCCCACCCGCTGTTCAAACTCCTGATACGCCCCGATTAAAATACCTAAAGAATACTCCCACCAGGATTTCAGAGTATGCTTGCCATTTAGCCAGTCCTGGGAAGATTTACGTAACACTTCATAATAAGTTTCCTTGGATTCCTCAATCAATCGTTCAATACTGATGTATCTGCCAACCGTATAATCTGATTGATGCAATAATAAAACAGTCAGAAGGCGGGATACCCGGCCATTACCATCGCTAAAAGGATGAATACACAGAAAATCAAAGACAAATGCCGGAATCAGGATAAGCGGACTAACCTGCCTTTTATTCCAGAGCCGGTTAAAACGGATACATAATTCCTTCATATAAAACGGTGTTTCACGGGTAGAGACGGGCACGAATCTGGTTACCCATCTGCCGTCAGGAAGCTGTTCTTCAATGGTATTATCCCGCTTTTTCCACTGTCCTGCCGGCATATCGGTTTTGGCATAAATCTCTCTATGGAATTCCAGAATCGTCTTCTCATCAATGCTAAAGGATTCCGGTTTAGTATGGATACGGGAGAGAACTTCGCGGTAGCCGAGAATTTCCGCTTCGGAACGGTCTTTTGGCTTAGTCGGATGCGCCATTAGTTCCCTGAATCGTTTAGCCGGAACCGTAATACCCTCAATTCTGTTAGATGATTCGGTGCTTTCAATAATTGCGGTCTGTTTCAGGGTTTCCAGAACCTGCGGTGTTTGGTGCTGGAATAAATCCTGCCGGCCTTTAAACTCGCCCAGTTTTTGGAGCAGTCCGCCCATCTCAATAGGGATGGCTTGACGTCCCAGAAAATCAATATCTAACGATTTCATCCTATATCTCCTATCGTTTCTTTCGGTGACGGCCACCATCCAGAATTATCACGATTTTACTCTACGCAGACAAGTTTGGCAATAAATTAATGATTAATCCCTACACTACGTATCGGGACGTCGCTATGCTCCGGCTTAAAAGATTCATAGCTTAAACGATTAATCGCTGAAATACTAAAACGTTCGAGCGTTGGAACGTTGGATTGTTAATCCTTTAGTTTCTCTTTCAGCTCCTGCAGTTTGGCGAGCGCTTCCAGAGGTGTTAAGTTGTCCAAATCAAGTTCCTTAATCATCTTTACCACCGGCGACGGCTTAGACTGGAACAAAGCCAACTGCCATGGGTCGGTCGGCGTAATCTTTTTGGCATCCACGGGAGCGAATTTCGGCTGGTCTTTTTCATTCAAGGTCTGCGCTTCCAGATTCGCCAGTATCAGGCGCGCCCGGTCAACCACGGATTTGGGCAACCCGGCAAGCCGCGCCACCTGAATCCCGTAGCTTTTGTCCGTCCCGCCCGGCGCTATCTTATGTAAGAAGACTATCTCTTCGCCGTTTTTGGTTTTCCATTCCTTTACCTCAACGTGATAATTCTTGACCGCGGGTAGAAGCAGGGAGAGTTCGGTCAGTTCGTGGTAATGCGTGGCAAAGAGCGTGCGGCTGCCCAAGCGGTCGTGGATATATTCCGTAATCGCCCAGGCAATGCTCACGCCGTCAAAGGTGCTCGTGCCGCGGCCGACTTCATCAAGGATAACCAGGCTTTGTTTTGTGGCGTTATTCAGGATGTGGGAAGTCTCATTCATTTCCACCATAAAGGTGCTGGCGCCTTTTGCCAATTCATCCGAAGCGCCGACACGGGTAAAGATGCGGTCGACGATTCCTATCTCAGCCTCGCGCGCCGGAACGAAACTGCCCATCTGCGCCATTAAGGCGATTAACGCCACCTGCCTGATATAGGTCGATTTTCCCGCCATGTTCGGGCCGGTTATGAGGAGTATCCGGTTTTTCTCGTTATCGAGGCACGTATCATTCGGGATAAACTTGGCCTGGATTGCTTTTTCTATTACCGGATGGCGGCCTTCGGTTATTTTTATGCCTGTTTCGTCGGTGAGCACGGGCTTACAGTAATTATTTTCCTGCGCAATCTGGGCGAAAGAGAGCAGGACATCCAGCTCGGCGATGGCTGAAGCGACCTTCTGGAGTGCCGTGATATATTGGCTGACCTTATCGCGTATCCCCTTAAAGAGTTCGTATTCAATTTTATTCGCCCGCTCGTCCGCGTGCAGGACCTGCGTTTCGTAATCCTTGAGTTGCGGAGTGATGTAGCGCTCGGCGTTTTTCAGGGTCTGCTTCCTGATGTAATCTAACGGGATTTTATCCTTATGCGGATTGGTTATCTCGATGTAATAGCCGAAGACATTGTTGAATCCGACTTTGAGCGATGAGATACCGGTCCGTTTTATTTCATCGGACTGGAAATGCGCAATCCACTGCTTGCCTTCGCGCGAGGTGGAACGTATTTTATCAAGCTCCACATCAAATCCGGCTTTTATGATTTTGCCTTCGGTTATGGCAAAGGTCGGGTCGTCTACAATTGCTTTATTGATAAAATCAGTCAATTCCGGCAGCGGGTCAAGACCCTCAATGATATTTTTTAATAGCTGGGGACTTTCGGACTCCATGCTTAACTGTTTTTTAATTGCGGGTAAAGAAAGAAGCGTGGTTTTCAAGCCGACCAAATCACGCGGATTCGCCTTGCCTGTTCCGAGCCTGCCGACGATTCTTTCCACGTCGTTAATATTCTTAAGATCTTTCTGGATTGTCCGCCTCTTCTGCGGTGAAGAAAAGAACCACTCGACAACGGACAAACGTTCTTTTATAGGGTCGATACTCCTTAACGGCCGCAGAATCCATTCCTTTAAGAGCCGTGTTCCCATGCCGGTGGCGGTTTTATTCATGATTGCCAGGAGCGAATTATTCTCATCTCCGCGCATGGTTCGGACCAATTCGAGGGACGACTGCGTGGCGCGGTCAATCATCAGGTGATTGGTCCTGATAAAAGGCGCCAAACGCGTGATATGCTTTAAGCCGGAGGCGGCAAACGAGCTTTCCACGGAAGACGGTTCGGCCTGTATGCGACGCAGGTATTCGATGATAGCGCCTGCCGCGCCTAGCCCGGCGGAATAATCATCGCATCCGAAACCGCCCAAGCCGGCGGTCTGAAAATGATTGGTGAGCGTTTTATAGGCGCTGTCACGGTCAAACGCCCATGCCGGGAAAGAGGTAAGCGAACCCGAAAGATTGGTTTTCGCCTGCGCGATTATTTTGGGGAGTTCATTGACTGAATTTTCCGGAACGAGATATTCCGAAGGATTAAGCCTGGTAAGTTCCGTAAGAATTTCATCCAGCGAACCTTCGGAAACTTTAAACGCGCCGGTCGAGACATCCACCCAGGCAAGGCCGGTTTTATTTTTAGTTAGATTAAGCGCGGCAAGGAAATTATTATCCTGCGTTTCCAGCAGGTTATCTTCGACCAGCGTGCCGGGCGTGATAACGCGGATGACATCACGTGCCACTAATCCGTTAGCATTTTCAGCCTCTTCCAGTTGTTCGCAAACGGCGATTTTATAGCCGGCTTTAAGGAGCTTGCTGATATACGGAGTGGCTGAATGGTAAGGAATGCCTGCCATCGGGACGGATTTATCGCCTTTATAGCGCGAGGTGAGCGTTATTTCCAGGATTTTGCTGGCGGTCCGGGCGTCTTCATAAAACATCTCGTAAAAATCGCCCAGGCGGAAAAATACGATTTCTTCTGGATAGCGCTTTTTGACTTCCCGGTATTGCTCCATCAAAGGTATGCTGGACATAATTTGAGAGCGTTTCGGTTTATTAGGCTACTCCGACTCCTTTATCCTCATCGGTAAGCTCTTCCTCGGTCTGGAAAATGTTATGGCTTTGCGGAACCCAGCCGAGCTCGTGGAAAAGCGAGCCGACGCCGAACCCGATTGCCGCGTAGAAAAGCGAATTAACAAGAAACGCGATGGCGTAAGGCGCTATCACGGTAAGGTCTTCCGCCTGCCCGACGGCTTTGGTTATAAAGACGCCGATGAATTCGAATACGTAAAGGATTAAATTACCGCCGGAAGATGAAAATATCCGGTCTCCCCATGACCAGGCGAGTATGAACCCAAAAAATGCGGTGTGCGCCGCCAGGAAAATAAGGGCGGTGCGCAAAGGATAATTTACCGGCTGGGCTTGCTCCTGAGATTCCTCTTTCATAGTTTCGCTTTACAGAGATAAAAGTTTAAAAGGGAATATCTTCGGATTCTTCCTCATCCGGCATCGGTTCGGACGGAGGTTCGGGCTGTTCAACCTGATGGACCGGGGCATGTCCGGCTGACCTTTCGCCGGCCGGCGCGCCGCCTAGAAACTGCGCCCGCTGGGCAACCACTTCCATTTTGGAGCGTTTTTCGCCTTCTTTTGATGTCCACTTGTTCATTTTCAGCTTGCCTTCAATCAGGACCGGACGGCCTTTTTTTAGGTATTCGGCGCAGGTCTCGGCTTGTTTACGCCAGATGGTTATCGGTACAAAAATGACATTCTCTTTCTTTTCGCCAGATGGTGTTTTATATGTTTCGTTTATGGCAACAGTGAATGAACAAACCGGCGTGCCATCCTGGGTATACCGTAATTCCGGATCAGCGGTAAGATTTCCCATCAGTAATACGCGATTAAAACTCGGCATTGTTTACCTCCTTAGTTTTTTATCTGCCCATATTCCTTGGCGGCATGGGCGGAAGTTCTTTAAGCGGTTCCAGCGGCTTGGCAAGAATCTTGGTCGCTTCTTTGCCTTCCTTGGCGAGTATCAGAGTCCGCAAGATTATTTCCGAAAGCTTGAAATCGTCTTTTATTTTGGTGATGCTTTCCGGCGGCGCGTCAAAATAGGTAAGGATATAAGTCCCGCGGTTACGCCGTTTAATCGGATAGGTCAGCTTGCGTTCGGCCCATTTGGCGGATTGGAGAATCTTCCCGCCGTTTTTACCGAGCAAATCGGTAATGTGCTGCATCACTTCGTTCCATTCGGTCGAAGCTTTTGCCGGATCAGCCAGAAACATACCTTCGTAAATCGCCATAAGATCAATACTCCTTTTAGTTGAATTTACTCATACTTTTATCGATTCCGTTTGCGACCCATTCGCAAACGGCTTCGGTCGCCTGTTCGATTGCCCGGTTTATTTCATCCAGTTCGGCTTTTTTAAAACTCATAAGAACAAATTCCGCCGCATCCATATTTCCCGGCAGTCCGACGCCGATTCTCAAACGCGGGAAATTACCGGTGCCAAGGCTGCCGATAATGGATTCCAATCCTTTATGCCCTCCGCTTGAGCCATCACGGCGCATCCTTATTTTGCCAAGCGGCAACTGGAAATCATCGCAGACGACCAAAATATCATCCGGCTCTGCGCCGGTTTTGGTCACCAAGGCAGAAACCGCTATTCCCGAGTTGTTCATAAAGTTGAGCGGTTTTACCAGCATCACCTGGTTACCCTCAATGGTTCCTTTGCCCGCCTCGTAATTCCTGCTTGATTTTCTAAGATCGATATCTTTCGCTTCAGCCAGGCTGTCTAGCACTTTGAATCCCAAATTGTGCCTGGTGTTTTTATATTTCAATCCGGGGTTGCCAAGCCCAACGATAATCTTCATTTCTTATCTTCTTTAGCCGGCTTCTTTTCTTCTTTATTAGATTTCTTTTCTTCCTTTACGGTAGTTTTCTTATCAGCGGCTCCCTTTTCGCCTTTCTCGCCTTCGGCGCCTTCTTCGCCTTCTACCTTCTTCGCGGTGATTACTTCCGGTTCGGTTGTGGAGACTTCTCCTGCAGGCGCAGCGACTTCTTCTTCCTTCGGCTGGTGCACGCCGGCCACCACGATTTCCGGGTCGGTTACCGCAGTCACTCCCTGGGGTAATTTCAGTTCCTTTACCCTGACCAGGTCGCCCATATCAAGCTCGGAAACATCGACCTCGATAGAATCCGGGATATTATTCGGAAGGCATTTAACGGTAAGCTGCCTGAAGTTATGTTCCAGAAGCCCTCCAGCCAAGATTCCCTTAGGCTGTCCTTTCAGGATGATTTCCACTTCCATAGTCAGCATTTCATCCATGGCGATGCGGCTGAAATCTATATGAAGCGGCTTTTCGCTTATCGGGTCCATCTGCACTGCTTTGATAAACACTTTTTCCGTCTTAGTCGGGAATGCCAAGTCTATCAGGCGGACGCCCTTGTGGAGCATTTCCGATAATTCTTTTAAATTGACTACCAGTTGTTCTTCCGGTTCCTTACGACCGTAGACAATGCCAGGAACCAACCCTTTCTTGCGCAATTGATGGCAAACGTTGGAACCTTTTTCCTTGCGTGATTCTGCTTTAATTTTAACCCATTCCATAATTTAAGCTCCTATATTATACGGATACCAAAACAGACAAATATAGGATTAATTTACCGTCTGGTCAAGAAAATTAGTAAGCGGATTATTCCTTTGATTCATTTTACCGACACCATACTGACCCTCAAAACCTTAAATAAATAACGAACTTACTGATTCGCTGTAATGTATCCGCCGTATTGCTTCGGCAAGCATCCCGGAAACGGAAAGTATCTTAATCTGGTTGGTCAGCGTTTTCGGATCATGGTAAACGGTATCTGTCAGGATAACCTGATTAAAACGCGCTTTCTGCAGTTTTTGGAGAGACCCTTCTGTCAAAACCGCGTGGGTGGCGCAAACGTAAATATTTTTTGCGCCTTTCGAACGCATTATTTCCGCGGCATTGCTGATGGTGGTGGCGGTGGAAACCATATCATCCACTATCATGATATTTTTCCCCCGGATATCTCCAATAATCTGCATCGCCTCAGTATGCCGTGGCCCTATCCGGCGCTTATCGACAATCGCCAAATCTGCCGCCAAGTGCTTGGCATAGGCGCGCGCCAGTTTTACTCCACCCACATCCGGCGCCACGACGACCAGCTTGGGTATCTTTAAATGGCGGATATGCTCCACCATGACAGGAGAGGAAAATAAATGGTCCACGGGGATATCAAAAAACCCCTGTATCTGGGCAGCGTGCAAATCTATCGTTAGGACACGGTCCGCACCGGCGGTGGTAATCAGGTTGGCGACCATCTTAGCGGTTATCGGGACACGCCCTTCGGCTTTACGG
>JAGVQN010000093.1 GCA_020051675.1 Candidatus Brocadiia bacterium | reverse complement strand
GTTATGGGCTGGGACGACGCAGGATTTCTTTGACCAACTTGCGCTGGAAGACCAGCGACAGGAGTCCGTAGCAGGACGACTACCCCCCCACCTCCCCGGCAAAGCCGGTTCGGCCACCGCCCACGAAAATCCCTATATCCGATATTGTTATTTTATTACCTGCCATTAACCGCCTTTTGTAATACCGATTTTCCATACCCCCTTTTCTAAAAACGCCTCAATAGTCTGGCGCTGGGCTTTATTAATCAGGTTGGAGTGGGAAATCTTCTGCCTTTTTGCATGCTCAACAAGCGTTACTATTTCCATTCCTTCAAGATATGCCAGCCTTTTGTGATAACTATTAGTAATCGCTTTTCCGACTATTTCATCCATGATTGATGTTTTTCCCTTGCCATCAAACTCTTTAAACGCTTCGTAGTATAATGTTCGATCAATGAACTTAATGTTTATCGGGACGAAACCTTCCCTGATAAGAAGATAATTGTTTATCACCCGCCCGATACGGCCGTTACCATCCACAAACGGATGAATATTTTCAAAAGTAACATGCTGGATGGCAATTCTTTTTATGATATTTTCATCGGGCGTTGAATTGTATCGGATAAGCATTGCTTCAAGTTTTTCAATCACTTGTTTCGGGTCCGCGCCGATGTGGTTTGCGACACGCACCCATTCGTCATTATTCCGGAACCGGCCGGCGGCATCATCGCGGATATTCGCCAGAAGCATTTTATGCAGGAACAAAATCATTTCAAGATTTAGCTCCTGTTCTTTTGCTTTGGTATTAATATAAGAAACAACCCGTGCCAGATTCTTTGCCTCAAACAATTCTCTTTCGGAAATATAACGGTCCAGCTCCATTTGCAGCAGTATTTTTTCAGTTTCTTCCAGGGTAAGCGTACTGTTTTCAATCGCATTTGAGTTATAAACTTGTTCGGCAACCTCTGTTTCGCTTATAAGCTTCAGAAGCTGTTCTTTCTTTACAGCGGCTTTATAATATCGTTCCCGGAGAGAATGTATCTGGCCGAATATGCTTAATACTTTTGTCATGCTATAACTATACTTATTTCCACGCTTTTGTCAATATAATCGTGAAAATATATTGATTGTGCCACTGTTTTCACGCTTATGCCCCTCAGCCTTCTTCTCTCCTGTCATTCCTGCCCTTGCCCCGATGTCATTCCGGGCGCAGACCCGGAATCCAGCATTCATAATTTATAATTCACCATTAAACGCCTTTTTCAAGACCGATTTCTTCAGCTCCTCCAAATCAGCCAGTTTCTGCTGATATATGGTTTCCGGTTTTTGATAGCGCATCTAACTTGGCGACAATGGCGCGTTGCTCGGAGAGAGATTTCGCATATTGTGGACGCTTCCCTTATCTCTTGGCTTTCGGGATAGAGTATGCCTTTATTCTGCCTAAAGTCAATCAAAAACTATAACTAATTTGCCGTTCCCGCTGATGCGGGAGATTGTCCTGAGTCCTTCGGAGATACTCAGGATAAATATTCCCGAAGGATAAACTCCCCGGCTGGAAGCCCAGTTTGCCCGCCAGTCGGCGCAGGGGTTATCTGTCTTTCAGGCGTTTATTTTGCGGTTGGATTAGGTAGTTCCGGCGGCTGACCACCTTGCGCCCGGTTTCCTGCTCCAGTTTCCGGCGGGCGATGCCGACCACGTTACCGCCCCGACGGGAGACGGCTTTGTTCTCTCCAAATCCCTGGGGATGCTCTACCTTGGTTATCTGGGTGGTGGATGCCTCGCCCAGCATAGAGAATATCAGTTCTAAATCGGTCATATGGTCGCGCAGGTTCTGGCGTTTGAGTCGTTTCAGTTTTTTATACTGGCTGGGGGTAATCCCGAAAGTCGCTTTGGATATTTCGGCGGTCAGTATCTCGTATTCCTTGTCTTTTTCTACCCCGTGCCTTTTCCATTGGTCGGTGAGTTCTTCCCTGATGGCAATGCCGCGCATCCGTTTTTCTATCCAGTCGTCCGGGTAACCCTTTGCTTTATACAGGGCACGCGTCCTTTTGGTGGCCAGTTCCGGGTCTTCTATCTCCTTGACCCGCTCGTATCCAACCTGGGCCAGCCAGCGTTTGAACGGCTCGGCCTTGGGCGAGGGTATGGATTGGATGATGCGGAACATTCCTTCGGTATTGGCGCAGTTCATTATCTGCCTGCCGCCTTCGGTTTGAACCCCAAGGGTATGTACAATTTGTACCCATCCTTTTGCGAGTTCTTCATCTCTTTGCTTCATTCTTTGGATGTACTGTTTGGGGTCGTTAGAATCAGTCAGGGCAGAGACAACGTCTTCTATCACAAACCACCATTCGTTTTTATGGATGGCCTTGCGGATTTTTCTGCCGCGGAAGACGGCTATTTTGGTCACCGGCACAAGGTCATTATTCATATGGTTACCTCCATAAAGGCAGTTTGTTCAGCAAGGCTAAATCCCGGGGACACCCGTCAGACGACGCTTGCCCGCCTTTGGCGGGGGCAAGCCTTTTTCCCGATTTTCCGGATTCCTTATCCGGATTGAGACATTTGGGGGCGCTTTTGTCAAGACTATCAGCCGCTTTTAGCTTCCGGCCTGGATTGTTCCCGCCGAAGTAGACTGTCCGGATAACATCACCCCTCCAGAGGACGGGTAGGCCCGCCAGATTTATCCCTGCCCGAGGCAGGCGGGCGCCTTTGGTGGAGGACGGGCAGGCCCACCAGAGGACGGGCAAGCAGGTTATGGGCTGGGACGACGCAGGATTTCTTTGACCAACTTGCGCTGGAAGACCAGCGACAGGAGTCCGTAGCAGGCCGCGCCCAGGACGACTAATCCAACTATCCGGACGGTCTCCGGCCCGATTCTTTCCGACTCCGGCAGGAACCCCAGCCCCCAATAGCATACGCCGCCCATTATCAGGCTGAAGACCAGCGGCAGGCCCAGTGATTTCAGGAAATGCTTTAGGAAGAATCCGGGCGCGGTCTCCGGCACAAGC
>JAGVQN010000026.1 GCA_020051675.1 Candidatus Brocadiia bacterium | reverse complement strand
TTTATTCTTTTTATTAATTATGAATCCCACTACGAGGTTTTATTGTTTCGTGATAAAGGCCGCTCAAAATTTGGAATCAAAGAGTTTAAGAAAGGTGCTCCTTTCCGAAATATCAGAAAACTGGTGACCAAAATTGTAACGGACAAGAAATTTCGTGACTCTTTACTTTCTAATAACCCGGATCTCCCAAAAATATGGAAGAAGAGATAGTGTAGTAATTTCAGGGGCGTACACGCGATTTAATCCGTAACAATCAGTGTAATCCGTGGTTAGAGAAAGGTGGTGAAGACGACCTTATGGCTTCCCGCTCAAGAGGGGAGCGATATCATCATACGACCTGACTTACTCGCCAAGCACCAAACGCTCAAATCCTTGACATATAGGGTATAGTTTTCATATAATAGTCTCATAACCATTGCTTATAGCGTTAGCGCTACGAGTTATAGCGTCGACGCTACAGGTTATAGGGTAAACGCTATGAATTATAGGGCGAACGCTATAGATTATAGGGTTAACGCTACGGATTATAACGTTAACGCAACAGATTAGAGGGTTGACGCTACAAGTTGTAGGGTTGACGCTACAAGTTGTAGGGTCAACGCTACAGGTTATAGCGTCAACGCTATGATGTAATAGGAGGAGATTATGGCAAAAAGAGTATACTTTATCCCAAGAAAGGATACCAAGTTCTTCTCATTCCAGAAGCAATTGGTGGATAAGGTCGTGGCTAACAAGGTTGCTTGGGGCATTCCGGACGCCGCCATTACCGTTTTGACCGACCACCGTGTAGCTTATGAGCCGCGACACGTGAAGGCACAGAATAAAAACACCCGTAGTATGATTGATGTCATGGGGCATCGGCAAGAACGCAAAGCCTATGAGAAAGAAATACGCAAGTTCGTTAATGCGCATATCAGATTTAACGACCTGATTTCAGTTAGCCAGAGAGTCTCGCTGGGCGTGATGCCGCGCGATACCGAGCCAAGTCCGAGACCGGCGATTACGGGTACCCCAATGGTCTGGCTGTCGCCTATGGGCGGCGGTACGATTGAAGTGATATGCCGGAGAGAAACCGACAAGGACAGGCCCAGTATGCACCAGATGGCAGATGCGATTGAATGCCGGTTTATTATCACTCCGACCAGGATGGTAATCAACGATCCTGACGCCGCTACAAAGACGCAGATTTTCAAGAAGGCAAAATTCTTGATACAGACAGGCACTGAAAATGCCGGCAAGCGTCTCTATGGTTTTTTCCGCTGGGTGAATCTGACCAATCCGGCCAATAGCGGGCAGTGGAGCAGGGCACAGGAAGTGGTGATTGCATAGAGAGTTACAAGAGGTTACAAGATGTTACACTGAAGTTACAAGAGGTTACGTAACTTCTTGTAACATTTTGCAACCTTCCGCAACCTTTTGTAACTTTAGGAATTCATCCCTCTAATCATTTCTTGACCCTACCCGAAATAATTGGTATAAATGGTCGGTATAGTGAAAAGAAACATCAAACTGACTATCGAATACGACGGCTCGGCATATTTCGGATGGCAAAGCCAGAACGGCCACCACGCCACAGTCCAGGAAACCGTGCTTAAGGCCATCCAGAAAGCTACGGGTGAAAAGGTGATACTCCGCGGCGCCAGCCGGACGGATACCGGAGTCCATGCCTTCGGCCAGGTGGCCAATTTCCATTCACTCTCCACGCTGCCGCCGGAACGCCTGCGCGCCGCCTTTAACGATTACCTGCCGCACGATATCATCATCCGAAAGGCTGAAGATGTCCCGGATAAATTTAACGCCCAATTCAAGGCAAAAGCCAAGACATACTGCTATACAATAGTAACGGGCGCGACTTCCTCGGCTTTACAGCGCCATTTTTCCTATTACCTGAAAGGTAGGGCATTAGATTTGAAAGCGATGAGGAAAGCGGCGCGGTATTTAATCGGCAGGCACGACTTCAGCGCCTTAGGCTCGGCCGCGGAACGCAACCGCCGGCACCATAACATCAGAACCATTTATTCCGTAAACATAAAAGAAGCAACCACGATGTTCAACGGCTTCAGCATCCGCAATATCTACGGGCGCGAAAACCGCATCATACAAATTATTGTAAAAGGGAAGGGATTCCTGTATAATATGGTCAGGACGATTGTCGGCACGCTTCTTCTGGTCGGCAAAGGCAAGATACTTCCGGAAGATGTGAAGAAGATATTAAAATCGCGCGACCGTAACAAAGCGGGTCCGACTATGCCGCCGCATGGATTGTGCCTTTTGAAGATAGAGTATTAAAAAATATGAGTTGGGTAATTGACGTTATACTTATTTTGATTCTGCTGGGCGGAATCACTTTAGGCTTTTTCAGCGGGTTTATCTGGCAGTTTTCACGCTTTCTCTTCTTAATCATCGCGGTTTATATCACCCTGATTATCCACGAGCCGCTGGCGGACTGGCTGGCGGATAAGATGTCCAACCAGTTTGTCGCGCAACTCTTGATATACCTCTTTGTATTTTTAATACTTTACCTGATCATGTTTTTCATCAGCTGGTTCGTGGAAAAGGCGGTGGAGAAAGTCAAGCTCAAGCTGGCCGACCGGATATTCGGGGGGATTTTCGGGTTCCTGAAAAGCGCCCTTATCTGCGGATTTGTTTTATTAGGCATCATCTATTATCCGGCGTTCGGGACAAGCACGCTTAGGAATTCTTTTCTCGCCGCGCCTGCTTTAAAATATACCCGGAGCATAATATTTCTCATGCCGAAAACCTACCGCGATAAAATACAGTATTTCGTCCGGATGACCCAAAACAATCTTGCCAAGCCGGAGCAAAAGGAAAGCGCCAAATGACGCCTGCCAAACCTAAAAGGGTTTTGCATATAATCACCCGCTTGATTCTCGGCGGGGCGCAGGAAGATACTTTGCTCCTGGTTAACGGCTTGCAGAAAAAGCCGGAATACGAGATTTACCTGGCAACCGGGCCGGCAATCGGACCGGAAGGGGAACTCATTACCCGCGCCAAAGGATATAAAATCAACCTGATTTCGATACCGGAACTACGGCGTAATATTTTCCCGATTAAGGATTTCGTCGCATTCATAAAGATTTACCGCTTGATAAAGAACCTGCGGCCGGATATCCTCCATACGCATAGCTCCAAGGCAGGCATATTGGGAAGATTAGCCGCGAAGATGGCCGGGGTAAAAATAATCGTCCACAGCATATACGGATTGCCCTTCCATCCGTTCCAGAATAAACTGGTTAACCTGTTTTATATCACGGCAGAAAAGTTTTGCGCGCTTTTCACCACGAAACTGATAAGCATCGCGGACGCCATGACAAAGCAATCGCTGGCGGTGGGGGTGGGGCGGAAAGACCAGTTTGAAACCATCCGGAGCGGGATAGAGCTGGAAAACTTTTTGGGCGGCCCGGATTTGACGGATGAACTGCGCAAGAAATACGGTATTAATCAGTCGGATAAAGTCATCGGCACGGTGGCGCGATTATTCCCTTTAAAGGGGCATGAATTCCTGCTGGCGATTGCCCCGCGACTGATAGCGAAATTCCCGGACGTAAAGTTTATGCTCGTCGGAGACGGAATCCTCAGGCAAAAGATAGAAGAAGAAATCGCGCGCAAAGGCATGGAAAAGCACTTCGTCTTTACCGGGCACGTCAAGCCGGAATTGATACCGCATCTGATACGACTGATGAACGTCCTGGTGCATCCGTCGTTAAGGGAGGGATTGGCACGCGCCTTGCCGCAGGCATTGATTATGAAAAAACCGGCGGTGTCATTTGATCTGGATGGGGCAGGGGAGGTCATTATTAACGGCGAGACCGGCTTCCTGGTGTCTCCGAAAGATACCAACGCTCTTTATAGCGCGGTGGAAACACTGCTGGCTGATGGCGCCAAGGCACGGGTAATGGGAAACCTCGGGTATGAACTGGTCAAGGATTGGTTCGACGGTAAAACCATGGTCGAGAAAGTCCATAAATTATATCAGAAATTACTTGTATAAGCCGATAATATATGATAGCGTTTAGCCGAATAAAAACAATTAAATAACAATATGCCTGACCCTGTTGCCATAGTCTCCGACATACATTCTAACCTAGAGGCACTCCAGGCGGTGGTCAAGGATATCCAGGACCAGAAAATAAAGGATATCATCTGCCTGGGCGATGTCATCGGATACGGTCCGAACCCGGGCGAATGCATAGATATCGTAAAGGATTTCAAGCTGGTATTAATGGGAAACCATGATGAAGGGCTGATTGAAGAGCCGGTTGGATTCACCTTACGGGCGCGAAAAGCGCTGGAATGGACGCGAACCCAGCTTAAACCGAACTGGCTGGGCACGAAAATTAAAAAGGACCGGTGGAAATTCATCGAAAAACTGCCGAATATACAGCAGGATGGCGATGTGATCTATGTCCATGCTTCGCCGCGCCAACCGACCACCGAATATATTTTACGCACGGATTGCGACGACCAGT
>JAGVQN010000101.1 GCA_020051675.1 Candidatus Brocadiia bacterium | reverse complement strand
TGATAAAGGCTATTGCGTGAAATGCAAGGCGAAGAAAACCATCGAGGGCGGCAAAGTGGTCACCATGAAGAACAAACGGAAAGCCATGAAAGGCAAATGCCCCTCTTGCGGAACCGGTATGTTCAGAATTATGGGTAATAAATAAGACCGGACAGCCCAAGATTAACAAAGAGACGATTTGAGTTTCGGGGTTTTTGCCCGTCAGGCAGAGACCCCGGAGCGCTTTCCCCGCGAATACAACAATCGGTTTTATCCTTTTTTTCCCTGCCTATTTTACCGAAATAAGATAATACGCGCTAAAAATATCCGTTGCCGTAAACGGATATAAATGCTATAATCTCTTGTTATGACACAAACCAAAAAACCGAAGAAGCTCTGGCGGATAATCGCCGTTTCAATATTGGCTTTATTGCTGGTTGCCTCGGCGACGGCGAATTATTCGCTCTATACGCTAAACCAGCGGCTAACCGAAGAAAACGAAGATACCAAATCAGTCATCCGCAAACTTCAGCTGGAAATCATGCAGCTTAAGGAACAAATCAAACAGATGGAACAGTCCCGCAACCCCAACGCGCCCAGGCCGGATGCGGTGGTTTTTACCTTTGATGACGGCCCTTACCGGAGTTACAGCCCGGGCAACTCAACCGAGCATACGGAAATCATCCTGGATATCCTTAAGAAAAACAATGTCCGGGCGGCTTTCTTTGTCCTGGGCTGCCAGTTTGACGAAGAACAGGTCGGCAGCGGCGGGACGCTGGAACACTATAAAAAATGGGTTAAACGGGTGGTCGACGAAGGACACACTTTAAGCATTCACGATTACAACCACGTTCCCTATTGGAAACAATCTAAAAAGGAACTGGAAAAATCTTTCGAATTCACCGCGGGGAAAATACGGGAATTTACCGGTACGCTGCCTTCAAAGTATGTGCGCTCTCCCGGCGGCAGCATTTCCGAAGAGGCACAAGCCTATCTCAAGCAAAAGGGATTCCGGCATGTTTACTGGGATATTGAAGCGGAACCATTAAACCTAAAGACAAGCGGCGGGTTCCTTGACCACTCAAAAAACGAGATTGCGCAAGGCAAGCGCGGGATAATCCTGATGCACGACCGGAATGCTTCGGGGTACCTGGCAGATTTAATCAAGTATCTCAATTCCAAAAATATCAAGATAGTCTCACTTGCCGACTGGGACAGGAAATACGGCCTGCCCAAAACACCGTATAAAAGCCAGACCGTCCGGTTTTAGTGTTTAAGCTTGCCTTCTCTCTTCATTAATTACTTGAATTAAGGCGTAAAATCTTTATATTATAACAGAATGCGCTTAAGAATTAAGAAGATTTTTATCGGGTTAGCTATTGGATTAATCTCCGCGCTTCTGGTAAAAACCCTGTTTACGATTATCCCGTTCCTCTCCGGTATAGAACTTTTAACCCTTGATTACCGCGTCAAGCTCTTTGCCAATCCGGCGAATGCCGACCGGGATATCGTCATTGTCGCGATTGACCAATTAAGCCTGGATTACATGGAAGACCGGGGCGAAGAGCAGGACCCTCTTTTCTGGCCGTGGAACCGGGCGGTTTACGCGGCGGCCGTGGATTACATAAGCCAGGGGAAACCAAAAGCAATCATCTTCGATCTCACCTTAAAGCGAACCGATGAATCCGGGGACGATATCTTTGCCAAGAGCATTAAAGCCGCCGGTAATGTCTATTGCCCGATGGTATTCACGCAGGAGAAAAACTTAGATTACGCCAAAACGATAAAACCCCAAGCCAGGGAATTACTGCTTAATAAGTTCTCGATTGACGCGGCAAACAGCCCCCGCCTGCAAATACCCGTTTACAACATGGCGCATCCGCCCAACGAAATACTATTGGCTCACCCCAAACGCCTGGGCGCGGTTAATATCGATAAAGATACTGACGGCGTTTTACGTAAAGCCAATCTGTTTTTCCGTTACGAAGGCAAATTATTCCCATCATTACCCCTTGCCGCGGCAATGGATATAATAACAACAACCGGGAGCGCCGTTTCCGATAATAACGAGCTGATACTTTCCGCCACGCATAAGTTTCCTTTAACGCCACGTGGCGAGCTGTATGTATGGTGGCACGGGCCGGGCAGGAGTTACAAGTATATTTCCTTCTGCACGGTTTACGACGCCTGGTATGATACGCGCCGGGAAAAACCTTTGGGCAGTAAGGTTGCGCCTGAATATTTCAAGGATAAAATCGTCTTAATCGGCTCCAACGCGCCCTCTCACGGTGATTTGCATTCCGTGCCGACCGATAACGTTTATCCGGGCGTGGAGGCGCAGGCAACCATGCTCGATAACCTTATTCACGGCGCCTGCCTCCGGCCCGCAACCAATACCGCCAATTGGATTGCCATAATTTCCTTGTGCCTCTTGTCCGGTTTTATTATGTTCGCCTTCCGGTCGTTCCTGGGAGGAGTTATCCGGGTGACGATTGCGGGCATTGCTTTTATTGTTATTAATTTATCACTTTTTGCCGCGGCGCATTACTGGCTGGAGCTGGTTACGCCCATGGTCGGTTTATGCCTGACCTTTACCGGCGCGACGATTGTTTATTACTTTAGCGAAGGCAAGGAAAAGCGGCGCATTAAGGCGACCTTTTCCAAATATGTCTCGCCGGACGTGGTCGATGAAATCCTGCGCGATTACAGGGAAATAAAAGCGGATACCGGCCAGCGCAAGGGCATGACTATCCTCTTTTCCGATATACGCGGTTTTACCAATATGTCCGAATCCATCCCGCCCGAACAGGTCGTCAGCCTGCTTAACGAATACCTGACCTTAATGGTCGAGGTGGTTTTCCGCCACGGAGGAACCCTTGATAAATATATCGGGGACGGTATAATGGCTTTCTTCGGGGCGCCGAAAGCCCAGGTAAACCACGCCAGGCTGGCGGTACTAACGGCCGTGGAAATGGTCCGGGAATCGCGGCGTCTGGAGGCAAAATGGAAATCCGAGGGAAAGCCGAATCTCAATATCGGAATCGGGATAAATACGGGCGACGCCGTGGTCGGTAATATCGGCTCGGATAAACGGCTCGATTATACGGTCATCGGCGATAACGTCAACCTGGCCGCGCGGCTGGAACCCTTAAACAAGGAATATAAAACCAATATCGTCATAAGCGAATCCACCGCCCGGATGCTGGGCGCTGAATTTAAGCTAAAGGAACTCGGCACGGTAAATATCCGCGGTAAGGAAAAAACCATTCTTATTTACGAAGTGATTATAGATTAATAAAGGGGGTTTTAAACATGAGAAAAATCTTTGCCAGCCTGGCAATCCTGGTTCTTGTCTTTTCGTTATGGATAATCAATTTGAGCTTTGCGGAAACCGAGCTGGTTTATGTCACTAAAGTATCAGCGGAAATAAAAGCCGGGCCGGGAGAAGTTGAATATAAAACCGTGGTAAAGGTAAAACAGCGCGATATGCTGGAAGTCTTGGAAATTAAGGGCGATTGGTATAAAGTAAGGGCGATCACATCAAACAAAACCGGTTGGATTTATAAGGATAAGGTCAGCAAGGATAAGCCGGTGGTGAAGAAAACCGAAAGCGCCTTAGGCAAAATCGCCCGTGACGGCAATGCCTCGGAAACGGCCACCACTGCCGCGCCGGCCGCAATCAGGCCCTTTGACGGGAAAAACTACGAGGGGCTCGAAGGCGATTTCAAATCGGTCGAGCAAATGGAGCTCTGGCGTAAAGGAATTATGGATAGCGAAGTGATTGAATTCATGAAACAGGGGAAATTGAGATAAATTTCCACCACAGAGAACACAGAGTTTAAAAAGGAGAATAAGATGGATTTATTTAATGATAAATTAGAAAAGATTTATAAAAGAGAAAGGTTCTTTTATCATCTGGTTTTACTGAGCGCTCTAATATGCCTGCTCTACGGATGCGACGCCCTGCAAAAGGCGTTGAAGGAAAAAGGGATGGATAAAGCGGCCGCCGGAGTGGGTGTTATCCAGAACGCGGCAGCCATCGCCGCGCCTTTCAGCATTGATGAGGAAGTGGAAATCGGGCGGGCTATGGCCGCGCGGATGATTGCGCTTTCCGGCGGGATTTATCCGGATGAAAAACTGAACCATTACGTCAACCTGGTAGGGAGAGCCGCCGCGCTGACCGCCGGCAGGGAGGATTTGCCTGCCGATATGTACCAGTTTGCCGTCCTGAATAGCGAAGAAATAAACGCCTTTGCCATGCCGGGCGGCTATGTCTTTATCACCCTGGGGTCGTTAAGAATCATACGCTCGGAAGCCGAACTTGCCGCCGTCCTCTCCCACGAAATCGCCCACGTGGACAAACGGCATCTTTTGAGCGCCATAAAAACCGGTTATCTAAAAGACCTTTCAGCCGACCTGCTTACTTTGATTGAGAAAAATAATAACGACAGCCTCAATAAAATACTCGGCTCCACTTCGGATTTCGGGGTGGGGACGCTCCTGAAAAACGGTTTATCCCGCGAGTGTGAGGCTGAAGCAGACCATCAGGCAGTAAAGTTCCTGGTCAATAGCGGGTACCCCTCCGGCGCGCTGGTTGAGTTCCTGGGTAAAATAAACGAAAAGACTTCACAAAACGATTCCGGGATTAAACAGCTTTCCGCCACGCATCCGGATATGGCGTCAAGGATTAAAGCAATCAACGCTTTTATTTCGGAAAGGCAGTTTAACCCGAATGCCGGACAACTTGACGCGGAACGCTTTACCGAATTCACTAAAGAGATAAAATAAGATCTCACCGCTACGGTAAATTTTCAGACTTCCATTATTTCCTTGGTCTTCTTTTCCAGCAGCGTTTCGACCTCTTTTTCGTATTTCTCAGTCAGCTTCTGCATTTCGTCCTTGACCTTAAATTTCTCGTCTTCGGAGATGGTCTTGGATTTTTCCTCATCCTCAGCCATCTTAAGCGCGTCGCGCCGGATATTGCGTACGGAAACCTTATTGCGCTCGGCGGTTTCCTTGACCATTTTACTAAGCTGTTTGCGACGTTCTTCGCTCAGGTGCGGGACGGCTAAACGGACGAGTTTGCCATCGCTCTGGGGCGTGATGCCCAGCTCGGATTTAAGGATGGCTTTTTCTATCTCACCGATGGATGACATGTCAAAGGGCTTGATTACCAGAAGGCGCGGTTCCGGCACGCTGATGGTGGCGAGCTGTTTTAGGGGTGTTTGTGTCCCGTAATATTCCACGCGGATGTTGTCTACCAGGGCGGGCGAGGCGCGTCCGGTCCGGATACCCTTGATTTCATCTGCCATCACCTGGACGGTCTTCTGCATTCTCTGTTCACTCTGCTGCACAATAGCTTGATACGGCATAAGTTTCACTCCTTATAAAATTATTACTATGTATTATAACAATTACCAGCGCCGAGTCAATTTTTAGGATTAGATATCTAGCAGTCTGATTTATTCCGTTTTCCCCATTAGCCATTATATCTTATTGCCAGGCTATCTGTTCTTCTGCCGACCGGGCTTTAGTCTTGCTCTAAGTATACTTTATACTGCGCCTGACAAGGCTCTATGCTGTGCTTAATGAGTTAGCTTTTTATTTTCATTGACCCTACTAGAAGTTTATGGCATAATCAAATATTATGGCAAAAAAGTTTAAGGCTGTCCTTCGCCACTCCATAGCTTCGGAACAGCGGAGGATGGCAATTGCCCTGCTTTCCGGCGGGCTGGATTCCACTGTCTCCGTTGCCATGGCGCTGGATAAAGGAATCAAAATCCCGCTTGCCCTGACCTTTGATTACGGGCAGAAATCCGCCCCGGCAGAAATCCGCTCTGGCCGTAAATTGTGCGCCTTGTGGAAAATACCCCACCGGATAATCAAGCTGGATTGGTTCAAAGATATCGCCAAAGGCTCGGCCTTAATCAATCCCTCAAAGCAGATTCCGCAATTAAAGGAATCCGATTTGAATAATCCGGCAAAGCTGAAGCGCACGGCGCAGGCGGTCTGGGTCCCGAACCGCAACGGGCTTTTTATCAATGTCGCCGCAACCTTTGCTGAGGCAATGAAAGCCGATTATATCATCACCGGATTTAACCGCGAGGAGGCAATCACTTTCCCTGATAATTCCTCCCGCTTTATTAAAGCAACAAACCAGGCATTAAGCCTGGGGACTATCAATAAAGTAAAGGTGGTAAGTTTTACCATTAATATGGATAAGGCTCAGATTTACAAGAAAGGCTGCGATTTAGGCGTTTCGACAGGCGCGACCTGGAGCTGTTACGAAAACGGCGACCGCGAGTGCGGTAAATGCGAATCATGCCTGAGGCTCGCCAGAGCGAGCAGCCATTAGTTGCTAGTTTTTAGTTGTTAGCTAGTTAATTTTATGTTTGTCTGGGTTAATGGCCAGTATTTAGAAGAAAACCAGCCGTCCATCCTGGTGACGGACCGCGGGTTTTTATACGGGTTCGGATTATTTGAAAGCATCAGGCTTTACCCGGCAAGCGGCGGATTCGGTAAGCCTTTCAGGTTAGAGGACCATGTCCATCGGATGAACAACTCTGCCAAAAGGCTTGGCATCCCGATTGATGTCAGCCTGCGCTCTTTCAGAGAGATTATCGAACGGCTGGTAAAACTGAACAGCCTTCCTACCGGCAGACTGCGGATAATCCTGACTGCCGGGACTAAGAGCAAGAAATATCTGCCCACTTACGTCGTCCAGACATTGCCGGTTGAGGATTATACAGATTCCTGGGAGCGGGGCACCAAAATAGGGATTGCCCCTTACCGCAGGAGCACAGAATCACCCATTTACCAGCATAAAACGCTGAACTACCTGGAAAATATCCTCTTTCGGGAAGAAGCTCAGCGCAAGAAGATGACCGAACTTATTTTTACCAATACCCGTGACGAGCTGACCGAGGGAGCCATCAGCAATATTTTCATCGTCAAAGATGAAGAGGTTTTTACGCCTCCCTTATCCGCGAATATCCTGCCCGGGATAACGCGCCAGATTATATGCAATTTATGCAAGGAGCTTGCTATCAAAGTGCACCGCAAGGTTTTGTATGAGGATGCGATTATCAACGCGGATGAGGTTTTTATCACTAATTCAATTATAGAGGTTATGCCCATATTCAAATGCGATAATTACATCATCGGGAACGGCGAGCCGGGTGAAATCACCAAGCAATTGCAGGCAGCCTATAAACAGCTGGTTAACCGCAGTTTAAAGTAAATTAATCTTGATAAAGCCAGTGGAAAATTGCATAATAGAAGATTACTAAATTTATTTATATATGGCACAGATTATTCTACGGCAGGATAACCGCGACGAGGTTATCGAATTAACCAAGCCGATTTTAAGCCTCGGCCGGACCAATGATAACGATATTGTTATCCGCGGGGACGCTATTTCCCGGCGCCATTGCGAAATCCGCCAGACCGAGGAAGGTTATAACCTGATTGACCTGGGTAGCCGCAACGGGACCCACGTTAACGGCGCCAGGGTGACCGAGCAAAAGCTCTCCATGGGCGACCGGATTACCTTAGGCGATGCGGTAATTATATTCGAAAAAGAGTTGCCCAGGCAGGACGCTTCCGCGGAAAAACAGATGGTTAAAGCGGATAATTTTATTATCCCGACCAAGGAGAGCCATTTCCTTCTCCTTTTATCCGTGGGAATCGTTATTTTAATAATCATCGGGTTATTCATGTGGCGCACCAACCAGTCAAAGGAAATATTAAACGAAACCGCGGGCAACTTGCTCAAAGCGACGGCTTCTTTTGAAGGAGGCGCTTTGCCGACGGCCTGGACAGCGCCTGCCCAGCAAGGCTCAAAGGCCGTCGTCACTAACGAAGCAAAACATATCGGCAATTATTCGCTTTTGCTGGAGCATGGGAACGCCTTGGCCTCTTCTATTGCCTGCGCTTATGAAAAAATCATCGTCCCTAAAAACACAGGAAGCGTAATTTTCGGTGGCTGGATAAAATCAGACCCATTTAACAAAAGCGCTTCGGGGTTTAAAATGGAATGGTACAGGCAAAATGAAGCGAAACCGTTTTTGGAATCTTACTCCGACCTTATTATCCCTAAAGACCAATGGCAGGAGTCTTCCACAACCATGCCGATACCGCCGGAGGCCTCCGTGATGCAATTATCATGCCTGGTTGCCGGAACGGGCGGAAAAATATATTTTGACGACTTGAAACTCGTCACATCAGAACCGGGAAGCGATAGCGATGCCTTGTTATTCGATAAAAGCACGGATGAACTGAAAATTACCGGTTATTACAACGGTTCCTGGGCGATAACCAGGAAAAACACAGATATTTTGCTGAGAGCTGCCAATCTCTTCGTCAAAAACGAGTCCGGGCTGGGGCAACAAAACTTTTCCGCCCAAAACAATCCGTCCAAGAAAAACGCCCGGAAAATCTTTTTCCCCGATACCAAAGAATGGCTGGATTACGAGGTGGAATTAGGAAGCTCCCTTGATACATTATTCATAAGATATTTTATCCCGTTCCAGGCTTTGTCGCTTAAAACAGACGAGGTTTATTTAAAATACCGCGTCCCGGTCCAACTAATAAACAATAAAATAAAAATCAGGGGAACCGATTTAAAAGAAGTTTCCTTCCGCGAAACAATCTACGGGGAAAATATTTCCAGGTTGGAACTGCCCATCGGTGATAGCCTGTTGCTAATAAAATACCCGGTGGCGTTGGATGTATCCATAAAACTGCAGGACGATGAGCTAGAAATAAGCCAGGGCATTTTCGGCAGGGATAAGGTAAGTCAGTTCCGCAGCGCCGGTGTTACGCTGGAGGTGAATTTTGAATGGAAACCGATTGAACAAGAATCGCTCCTGGCAATCCAGAAATTATTGGAACAAGCCAAAGAGCTGGAGCAAAAAGGGCGTCTGGGCGAAGCAATGGGAATATACCTGGATATCCTGACCCAAGCCGAGAAAAAGACAAGTGCCTGGAACCAGGCCAACCTTTCTTTAAAAACGATAACGGATGGGGCGGAAAAAGAACTGTTGGAAATAAAAGGCTTGGCCGCCGAATCAGCCGTACTGCCGGAAGAGAACTTATTTAAGAAAATAATGGGAAAAATAGACGGGCTGGTTTCAATATATAAAAATACACCTTATGCCGAGCAGGCGGAACTTTTACGCAATAAAATCACGGAATCAGAAGAACTATCGCGGCAGGTTTTTGTGCAAAAAAACGTCCGCGAGCTATTTCCCCTGGCCGAAGGTTATTTTAAGGAAGAACAATATTCTTTAGCCGGAATATTCCTGAAAAAAATCATCTCCATTGATGCGGAAGCTGTAAACCCGGAAACAGCAAAAGCGAAAGAAATGCTTAAAACAATCGAACAAAAAGCGAAAAATCAGTAAATATGTGGACAGGCATTGATATCGGCAGTTACTCCGTTAAAGTCGTGCAGGTGGCGCGGGCTTCATTAATCCAGCCGAATGCCGTAAAAGTAATCGGTGCGGCGCGCTGGTGTTTTGACGCCCCCGAATACGACAAAACCAAACAAATCGGGCAGGAAACATCTCCGGAAAACGAACTGAAAAACCTGGATGCCGTAAAAAACATCCGGACAGCTATCTCTAAAATTTTCTATTCCGGAGGCATTAACCCGAAACGGTGTATCATCGGCGTCGGGGGACGGGAAATAAACCTCCGCACGGTGCTTGTGCCTCCGGTTCAGGGCACGCAACGATTAAATAAGCTAATGGAATATGAGCTGGGCGAAATGTCGAGCAAAAGCGGCGCGGATTTCTACCAGGATTTCAGCCCCTTAAAATTCCCCCAGAAAAAATACCCGGAAATGCCCGTCCTAATCGGCTTGGCCAAAAAGGCTTATTTGGACGAACGGCTTAAGATACTCGTAAACACCGGCATATCAATATCAGATATATACCCGGAACCGATTGCGTTACTATCCGCCTTGCTGACCCAGAACATCGTAAATCCGGTGGAAGTAGCAATGCTTTTAGATATCGGAGCGAATAATATAAATGTCATCATCCACCAAGGAGGAAACCTGCTTTTTGCGCGAAATGTCAGCGGCGGCGGCGCGGTTTTTACCCAAGCAATCAAAGACGTGATGAGTATTTCTTTTGCCCAAGCGGAAACATTAAAGCTGACGGAAACTAACCTGACCATGGCGCACCGGAGCCAGGCAAATCCGATTAATGCCGCTGTTTTGAGAGCGGTCGGGCAAATACATTCTTTATTCCAATCCAGCCTTTCTTTCTGCCATGCGCAACTGAAAGCCGAAGATATCAAGGTGGACCGGGTTTTAATTTCCGGAGGCGGCGCGCGGATAAAAGGCCTGACTGACCATTTGACATCTATACTCAAATGCCCAACTGAAGCATTTAATCCGTTTCAGACAATCGACCTTTCTTCGCTGGATGAAACCGCCCGGCAAAAAGTAACCGAAGAACCGTCCGATATGGTCATCGCCCTGGGGCTTGCCTGTACCGCCATGAAAAAACAAACCGTAAAAATATCATTCCTACCCGCACGGCTTAAGAAGAAAAAAAAGTTCTTCCAGGAAACGGTTTATTTTATCGCGGCTATAATATTAATAACGGCCTCTATAGCCTTATTGTTGTTCAACGTCCTGAAAGAGCAAGAACACCTGAAATCAGAAAAGGAAAAAATAAATCCCCTCCGGGCGGAAAGGAAAAAACTGGAGGAAAGCCTGAGAACAGCCAAACAGAAAAAAGACGCTTTATATAATGAGTATATGGCTTATTTTTCCGAACCGGAGAAAAAAAGTTTCTTTGCTAATGCCTTGATGGTTATCAGCCAGCTCTTCCCGCAAAACGCCCGACTTTCGGAAATAAGCCTCGGCAAAACATCTCAGATTAATAATAAAACCGTTTATGAAAGCAGCGCAATAATCATTAAAGGGCAGTTGGCTGATTACATGGCGCAGGAAGAATTCCGACAGTTTAAAAACAATATCAATAATAACGCCATCTACCCTCTGATAATCCGCCAGGAAGAGGAGCAGTTAAAAGAAATAAAAAGCGGGCTTTTAAAGGGTAAGTGGGAATTTGAGGTGGTTATCAGGAAAAAGTAAATTAATAAGGGAAAACTTAACAATAAAATGTTTACTGACTCAAAAAAACTTCTTGTCTTGTCGGTCATTTTAATCATCGCCTGGATTTTCATCTATACGATGGTAATAGAGTCTATTAAGGAAACCAACGCCGAACTAAAACGCGCCTTAGAGAACGACCGCGCAAAAATCGGCTCGATACTCAGCCGGTCAGGCGGAATAGACGACAGTGTCCTAAAAAAAATATCTGAGGAGCAAAAGCGGGTGGAAGGAAAGCTTTTTAAAGCAAAGGAAAAAACCTTTTTCCGCCCCCGCCCTGAATACACAATTGACCCATCCCAGTCTGATTTATTAATAAAATTTAACGTTCTCCTGGGGACGAAATATTCCCGCTTAAAAAAGGCGGCTACCGCCAAAGAAATAAAATTCCCGGTTTCCTTCGGATTTCCGACTGAAAATATCACCGCTAACAACGTGCTTTCTTACTTTGAAAAACTGGACGTTATCGACCGCATAATCAGCCTGGCAATTGAAAAGGGCTGCTATGAAATAATCTCTGTTAACATGGAAAAAGGCGTCAAGGATTTTTTAGATGCTACTCTCCTTGATAATGGTTTTTTCAGGACAGAAGCTGTTGTAATCAAATTAAAGGCTAAATTTAAGCCAGCAGCCGAAATTATCTATGCGCTTAACGAAAACGGCGCTCAGAATGAGGGGTTTCTGTCAATTCCCCGCATATCGCTGGAAAGCGCCGACCCGGAAGCTGACTTACTAACGATGACTCTGGCGCTGGGAGTAATAAAGAAAATCTCCGGCAATCAATGAGGATTTAAAATGAAAAAACTTATTGGCGCAAAAATGTTTTTCCTTGCGGGAGTCGCTTTAATAATAATTACCGTTATCTTATCCCGACCCGACAAGGAAGAATCAGATGTGAAAATACCGCCCCCAAAAGAAACTGGTTATCAACCATCAGAGCTGTTTGAACCAACGGATGTTTCAGAGCAATTTTTGGATTATCTGGGAACAGGACGCAATCCTTTTGTCTCTTCGGTCAAACTGATAAAGAGCGAGGCGCAGCTTGAAACGCCTCCGCCTATACCAAAACAACCTTTTTTCAACTTGTTTTCTCCCTTGCCCGACGATAATTATTATAACGCCTATATTTTCTCATTGCCGCTAAAGGACGACCCTTCTGAAACGGCAACGTATAATTTACCCGCCAGCGACGACATCAGGCAATTAATAGAAGAAACTAAACCTAAAGAAACCGTTGAGGATAAAAAACCGGATGACCCGTTCCCGGACACGATTACTTTATGGGATAACACTACTTTAAAGGGCAAAATTGTCCGTAAAAACGAGGGCTCGATTGTTTTCCAAAAAGAAGGGGATTTTATTATCATTACATACGACCGCAAAGCGCTCCGAAATATAAACGAACACATGACAATAGAGCAAAAATTCCAGAAGCGCAAATCGGAAATTAGCGATACAGATGCTTCCGCCCATGTCACCCTGGCGCGTTGGTGTATAGAAGAAAAATTAACAAAGGAGGCTTTAGGGGAAATCAAACGAGCGATTAAAATTGATGGCTCCCAGCTCGATTATTATCTGTTGGCAGCTGATTTATGCCGGAAACTTATGGACACGGAGAAAGAAATGGAGCTCTACAAAGACGCTTTAAATACTCTTCTTGTTAAAAAAGAAATTGTTTATTTGCGAATCGGTGGCCTCCTTGAAAAACTTAACAGATTTCCTGAAGCAATAGATGCTTATAGCTCCGCGGTCAAAACCGCGCCAAACCAAATAACACCGTTGGTTAAGCTTGGGCGAATGTATTATCAATGCGGTTATACCGAGCAGCTTGAAAATACTTATAAAAGCGTCTGCCAAATCTCCCCGCGTGATACAAGCATCGGCCTTTTGGAAGGAATGCTTCTGTTTAAAAAAGGAGAGCTGGTTAAATCAGAAGAACGCTTAAACGAACTCTTAAACAGGGCCCCCGATGAGGAGGAATGGAAATTTGAATTCAGCAAAGATGAAATTTATTCGGCTCTTGGAATTATTAACGTCTTGCGAAAAAATTACACCGATGCTTCTACTTATTTCTCAGGGGAAATTAAAAGCGCTCCCTATAAAGCTTCCGGATGGATAAATCTCGCTTCCCTTTATTTACTGGCTAAAGATTACTCTACGGCGGAATCGATTATAACGGAAACGATGGGGCGAGCGCCCACCTCGGCCTTGCCTTACCTTGCCCGGGCATATGTCTTGTGTGGTCAAAATCAAATCGATGGCGCATTCAAAAGCCTGCAGAACGCTTCAAAAATGGAAGCTGATAATATCCTGATAAATTTCGCCCTTGGACAGTATTATTTCACAAAAGGGGATTTCGCCCAGGCGCAGAAAATATTATCCGAAATCGTCAAAAGAAAACCCCTGATTCCCGCTGGTTTATATTATTTAGGGTTATGCTCTTTTTACACCAACAATTTCCCGGAAGCGGCAGTCTGTTTTAAAGCCTACCTAGATAAACTGAGCAACGAAAAACCTTCTCCGGCGGATTATTCAATGACCGGGATTGCTTATCTCTCCGCAAAACAAACCACCGCTGCCCGCTTTTGGTTTGATCAGGCACTTGCTATCAACCCCCAATTTACCCCGGCTTTAAACGGGATAGGCTACATTGAATACTTATCAAAAAATACGGAAAAAGCTTTGGCTCAGTTTGAAAAAGTAATGTCCTTGTACCCAAACGATGCCTATGCTTCCGCCTCATGGACCGCTATTAAAGAAGCAGAGACACAGGTGGCCTGGCCGGATCTCTTTGACCGGCCTAATAATACGACTGTCGGCGAAGGGTGGACGGAACACGACGAAAGTTATAATGTGGAAATCGAAATATCCAACCAGCAATTAAAATTCAGCGGTGTCCAAAAAAATACCGCCAACGGTGTAAGTTATATCGAGCGCGTAAGCACCGCTAATGCATTTATCCGTTTTGACTGCGAATTAAACAAAAAAGAACTGAATCGCGGAGGAGCAGGTATATGCCTTGCGGCAAAAGACACTTCTTCCGGTGCAAAACAGGGCATTGTGTTTTACGGGGTGTTCTTCTCCGGAAATAAATACTGCCTGGGATGGCAGTCTTCCGGCTCTCCCGACGTGGTTTCTGACAAATGGACCGAAATTCCTGTGGCTAACCTGCCAAGCGATTATTTGAAGCTTTCCATACGTAAAGCAACCGGCGCTGATAAACAGCCTGAGTTAAAACTCCTGATGAATGATATCGTCGTTGCTTCAATCGCATCGTCAAAAATTCCGACCGTCAGCCGGGCAAAGAATTTTACTTTGGGCATTTATGGCTACGCTCCTACTATCGGAACAACCTGGGAACTGTTTGTTGATTCCGTAAAAATAATAGAGAAAAAATAGATTCAAAACGTCTTTTTAATGGAGGCCTTTATGAAAAAAAGAGCCGGTTTTACTTTGCTTGAAATGCTCGTCGTGATTACCATTATTGTCTTGCTTGCCGTTATCCTGATTCCCAATATTTTTGGAAGTAAAAAACAGGCTGATATCAGCTCCACTAAAGCCGAGATAATGAAAATAAAAGGGATGATTGAGCAGTATAAAAATAAATGGGGCGATTATCCGCCGACCTCTATCGTAGGCTTTACGGACCCCAATAACTTAAATCAGGGTATCGAAACCCTTGTTGCCTGCCTGGCAAACACCTCTAAAGGAGGCCCATTCCTGGATTGGCAGGAAAGGCGTTACAGCAATTTCGATGATGATTCCACAGCCGTGATTAATTTAACCTGGCGTTTCGGGGATAATAAACTCCGGGAAATCACCGATCTCTGGCGCCAGCCTTTTGTCTATTTCCATGCGCGCGACTACGTTTCCCCAGGCGCATATGCAAGTTACCAGGGCTCTGATGATCTCGCTTTTTCCGCTACCCCTCAGATGAGCTCGGAAACATCCACCTATCACAACCCGGAAGAATACCAGATATGGTCAATCGGCCCGGATTGCGAAAACCAAAATGGCGCGGGCGATGATATTTCTAATTGGTAAGAAACTGCTGATTACACCTTAATCCGGCAGAAACGGTTTTTTTTGCCCACTTTAAGGACCATTCCGTTTTTAACCGTGACTTCGGATTCCGGATCGATTACCTTCTCATTATCGATTAATACCGCTCCCTGGCTTATAAGCCTTGCCGCCGCGCTGGTTGAATCCGCCATTTTGCATTTGGTCAGCAATTTAGGAAGCCAGATTTTGCCGGATTTCATATCTCCGGCGCCGAGCTCGATTTCTGGTATGTCATCGGGCATTTCTTTGCGGCTGAAAACCTGTATGAATTTATCGGCCGCTTCTTTTGCGTCCTTGGCTGAATAATAACAGGTAACGATTTCCTGTCCCAGGCGCATCTTGGCATCGCGCGGGTGTTGCTTTAAAATACTTTCTATTTCTGCCATTTCCATTCCGGTGAGCAAGATGTAATAATCTTTCATCAGGCTGTCCGGTATGGACATGGTCTTTCCAAACATTTCAAAAGGAGACTCAATCACCCCGATATGATTATCCAGCGTTTTGCTCATTTTATTAACCCCATCCAACCCGACGAGCAAAGGCGTGGTCAGGGCGACTTGCGGGGCGCTTCCCTCGGCGCGCTGGAAATCCCTGCCCACTAAAAGGTTAAAAGTCTGATCTGTTCCCCCCAGTTCCACATCCGCTTTGACCGCGACCGAATCGTATCCCTGCATTATCGGATAAAGCATCTCATGCAAGCCGATCGGGGTGTTCTCTTTTAATCTTTTGGAAAAATCATCGCGTTCTATGAATCGGGCAACCGTAACGCGCGCGGTTAATTGCAATATATCCTTCATTTGTATTTTACTTAACCATTCACTGTTGCGCCTCCATTCAAGTTTTTCCGTATCAAGTATTTTCCCTACCTGTTTCATGTATGTTTTGGCGTTGATTTCTATTTCTTCCGCGGTTAATTGGGGGCGGGTTTTCCCCTTGCCCGAAGGGTCTCCGATCAGCGCGGTAAAATCACCGATAATCAATACCGCCTGGTGGCCCATATCCTGGAACTGGCGCAGCTTCCTTAAAACAACCGTATGTCCCAGGTGGATATCAGGCGCTGTCGGGTCAACCCCCAGTTTTATTCTTAAGGGTCGGCTTGATTTAAGTTTTTCCACAAGCTCCGATTCGGAAAGGATATCAACTGCGCCTCTTTTAAATATTTCCAGCTGCTTCTGCCATTTTTCCATAAATTATCCTACTTCTTTCGTTCTTTCCACCACTGGCGCCAGACTTTTTCATCTATCTCCAGCGGTAATTTCGTAATGTGTTTCAATGAAGTCATCACGGCTTTTTTGGCCTCTTCAGGAAAGCTATCCAATGACCGCATTAACAATTCTATCGCTTTGTCCTTGTCTTTCTCCGGAACAAGCAATGCGCATAAAAAAATATCTATCGGAATTCCCCCGTCCAGCGCCTGGGCCAGGCATGGCAACGGGTCTTTCAACACTTTTTCCACGCTCGGAGGAAAAACACGGATGGTTATCGGCAATGAAATTATCCTTTTGATGGCTTCGTTAGATCCGGACTTGATTTTGGATGGTTTTATTTCCGCCCAGATATCGTATGTCCGGTAATAAATGCTGTTCGGATTGTCTTTGGAGGTATCAATTGTTAAAGTATGCTCCCAGATTTCCTGCGGCTTTAGTTTAATTGTGTTTTCCGTAATCTTTTCGTCAGTAATATCGGTCGTGCTCATATAATCGCCTAATGGACCGTATTCCGCGAACGTCCGGCTTATCATCATAAACGGGTTTTCCCCCAGGTTTATTTCCAGGGGCGACAAAGAGACGTTTTCCATCTTGAGTGTGATAAATATCTTATCCCCGATTTCATATATCTCCTTGGGCGTGCGCAACGTCACCCGGACAATGGATTTCTGGATGAGTTTTTCCTCGCACAAAACCCGGAACAGTTTTATCTTTTCGCGGAATGAAACCTTCGGCTCAAGTTTACCGATCGCATTGATAATATCCAACGCTTCCTGGTATTCTTCTTTCTGGTAGGCTTGAACCGCCTGCAGATATTTGGAATAAAAATATTTTTCTATGGCGGCAACTTCTTTTTCCGAAGAAGCGCCGATTAACTCCTGCCATATTTTCAGGCTCGCTTTGATTTCATCCGCCGTAGGCAGCTGGAATGCGTGTATCTGGCTGATCAACTCCAGGTAAATCCCCTTGTCTTTCAGCTTATCAACCAGAAACGGGATGACCGGTAGACCTATTTCCTTAAGTTTCTGGAAAGCCGCCTTTACTTCGGCGTTGTCCTGGCTTTCCAGTTTCGCGATAAGCCCGACGATTTGATTGGTTTGATTTATTAATTGTTCGCTTTCGGTTGGCTTGTCGTCCTTTTGGGCTGGTTCGGGCTTTTTATCCTTGCCGGCATCCTGCGCCCACAGAAAAGCGGACGTGATAAGGAAACAAGCGATAAGAATCAACCGTTTAACCATATCTATCCGGAATTAAAGGTGTGCTTTTGCCGTTTCGACTAATTTCACAAACACGTTCGGCTGGTGAATCGCCAGCTCGGAAATCACCTTGCGGTTAAGCTCGATCTTGGCTTTCTTCAACCCTTCGATAAAACGGCTGTATGAAATGCCGCTGGTTTCCGCCGCGGCTGAAATACGGGTAATCCAGAGCCTGCGAAAATCGCGCTTTTTCTGCCTTCTGCCCCGGAATGCATCACGGCCCGCACCGGTCAGGGTTTCCTTCATGCTGCGGTAAAGACGCCGCCTGCCGCCGACATAGCCTTTGGCTTGCTTCATCATGCGAACTTTACGGCGATGTCTTGGAGCGTTGCTGACTGCTCGTGTCATATAGCCTCCTTTAAAATATATTCCCAGTTATTAGCAAAAGATAGAATGTAGCATAATCAACCGCCTAAATCAAGAAAAATAAAGGAGCGGCTCTTCGGCTCTGGCTTTTTGTATGGCGTGCCGTAAAATAAAACCGGTTATATTTTCACCTTCATGAAATCGCGGGCCAGTTTCACGCGGCCGGCGGCGATTCCCGGATGTGCCTGTTTAACCTGTTTCAAAAGGTCAAATTTATCGGCCACTTCGTAGATATGAGCCAATAATACTTTCTTTACACCCGATTCTTTCGTAATCAGGGCTATCTTGGCGGGCGCCAAGTGGAACGGCATTTTTATCTCATCCGAAGTGGAACATTCGGCAATCAAAAGGTCGGCATTTTTGGCAAGCTTTACGATATTATGGCAATAATCCGTATCGCCCGAATAAACTACGGACTTCCCGCCGCATTCTACGCGGTAGCCGACCGAATACTTTTCGTGCACCATCTCAGCCGCCTTTAATGTCCAGCCTTTCAGTTTAACCGTGCTATCCAGCACTTCTTTGACTATCAGGGGATAAGAGGAAGCCTCCACCCACGTGCCGTATAAGCCATTTATTTTATCCAGGAACTTCTTAAACCCGACAGGGCCGAAAATCTGGAGCGGTTTTTTCCTGAACCCCTTGCCTCCGGCGGCAATAAAACGGTTCAATACCCCGGGTAGGTCTTTCTTTGCCACGACCTGATACTTCGCGCAGAAAAGGAAGTCTATCAGGTCGCTGGTGTGGTCCGGATGCAAATGAGAATATAAAATAACATCGATGTCATTGGTGGTCATGCCCAGTTTAGCCAGCTGGCGCATAGCGCCCGGACCGGAATCCATCAGGATATTAATCCTGCGCGGCTTCGTATTCAGTTTGACAAGGATTCCCGGCGAGGCGCGCTCTTTACGCGGGAAACCTGTCCCGCTTCCAAGAAAAGTTATTTGCATACGTTCTATTTAACTATAATTTCAACCTTTTGTAAATTATTTTTGTATTTATATGAGAAGCCACTGCCCGGATTGCCCCCTTCACTTTAGATGGGGTCGCCAGTCCCACATGTTTTGTCAGGGCATTTAATTTATTCATCGTCCTGATAATATCATGCGGAACGACTAAAACCGGCACCTTTAACTCCTCGGCACGCGAAAGGATAATATCACTCGGATAAAGCTTGTCCGTAAGAATAAGGCATTTCAAAGGCATCTCCAAAGCGGCCAGCTGGATATCCGAACGGTCGCCGCTGGTAACCACGGCCTGGCACTTTTCCTTGCGGAATAAGGCAAGCGAGCTTTCCACATTCGCCACGCCCATGCAAAACCGCTCCACCATATTATCCAGCTTGTCTTTTCTGGTAATCAGTTCGCCCTGCAAAGAATCCCTGATTTCCTCCAGCGATACGGCATCCAAGGCGCGATCCTCGGGAACAATTCCCAGAACCGGAATATCCTCGTTTTTCAGATATGGAATCGCCTTGGTTTTTATGGCGTTAATCTTGGCCAGCGGAACCGCATTAAAGACCACTCCGACTAATAAGTTTCCCAACACCTTTTTCACCCCGATAAAATTATCCACAGATTCTCCTAGGCTCGTGAATTTATCTATGATAATCGTATGCCAGTTAAAATCCTTGATAAGGCTGATTTCGGTCAGCCCGAAAATACCGCCCCGGTAAAATCTGCCCAAGCCCTTGACCAAGACGACATCTTTCGTTTCGGAAAGGGTATTAAAGGCGTTCCTAACTCGGTTATACAACTCCTTTTTCACGCCTTCCTTTCCATTGAGAGCAAGGCTGCTGTCAACAAGCGCATCGGTAATAAGGACCGGGCAATTCACGGTTGGCTGGATAGGCAATCCGAGATGTTGGTGGAAGAATACGATATCAGCATCGGTCATCGTCCGCTCAAAGCGGTGGGGCTTGTTCCCGATCGGCTTAAAGAAACTTAGCTCGTATCCGCTCTGCTTTATCTTATAACCCAAACCGACCAGCAAGAGATTCTTGCCCGCGAAATCAGAACTGGAAGAAATGCATAACGTTTTCATAATTACCTCCTTTTCCTAAAACAGCTCAACTGTTCATAAGTTCAATAGTTCACCTGAACAAATGAACCAACGAACTAATAAACATATTATTACAACCAATCCGTTCCTTTCAAAGACAGCCTCGCATCCAGCGCCAGCCCGCCATGGTTATTTTCAAAAACCTTAAATGGATTGATATCGAGTTCGCTTATTTGAGGGAAATCGGTCACAAGCTCTGCCAGGCGCAGAATGGTTTCTTTTATCGCCTCGATATCCGCACGCGCCTCACCGCGCACTCCGGATAATATCGGATATCCTTTTATCTCTTTTATCATGGAAAGCGCCTCCGGTTCGGACAAAGGCAGGACGCGGAACGAAACATCCTTCAGGGTTTCCACGTAAATACCGCCTAAACCGAACATCAACAGCGGCCCGAACTGCCGGTCGCGCGCCATCCCGATAATCACTTCCTTGCCCCCGGCGACCATCTTCTGGATGGAGACGCCTTCAATATGCGCCGAGGGAGCGCGCGATTGCGCGGTAATAATAATTTCATCAAACACCACTTTCACATCTTCCGCATCGCTAACATTTAAACGGACTCCGTTGACATCGCTTTTGTGGATGATATCAGGCGAAACTATTTTCATCACCACCGGAAAACCGATTTGCTTCGCCATCCGGACTGCCTCGTTTGCCGTCCGGGCAATCAGGTTTTGGGGAACTTTTATCCCGTAAGAAGCGCATATCTTTAAAGCCGTCTCCGCACCGAGCTGGGAATGTCCGTTGATAATCGCGGTATTGATAATCTTTCCGGCAATGGAGTTGGCATGGGCATTAAATCGCTTGATAACCGGTCTTACCGGTTGTTGGCGTATATTATGATAACGCATGGCCGCTTCAAAGGCGAAGATTGCCTGCTCCGGCATCTGGTAATAAGGGAAATGCGCCTCGGAAAAAACCTTGAATCCCGCCGAGGCGAATTCTCCGCCCATAAAAACGGCGAATATCGGCTTGGCGGATTTCCCGGCAAGCTCGATAATCGTCCGCGCCAATTCATCAGGAGTCAGCTCGCTCGTCGCCGGGGTGTATATCACCAAAACACCGTCCACTTTCGGGTCTTTTAAAACCGTGTTTATTGCAAATGTATAACGCGCTTTATCGGCATCGGCAATCAAATCAACCGGATTGTATATCCCCACGCCGGGCGGCAGGTTGCGCCTTAGTGTTTCAATGGTCTTGTTCCCGAAAGGCGCCAGCTCCAAAACAGGCGATTTCTCCAGGACATCCGTTGCCAGGATTGCCGGTCCGCCTGAATTGGTCACGATTCCGATATTCGGACCCTTTAATAACTTGGTTTTAATAAACGCCTTCGCAACATCAAAGAGTTCCGGCAAAGTATTGACGCGTATAATGCCGGATTGCCTAAACGCCGCCTGGTAAGCCGCGTCGCGCCCTGCCAAGGAACCCGTGTGCGAGGAAACCGCCCGCGCGCCTGCCTTGGTCGTCCCGCCTTTTACCATGATAATCGGCTTCTTGCGGCTGACCCGGCGCGCGATTTTCATGAACTCTATCCCGTGCTCTATCCCTTCCAGATACCCCAGAATCACTTTGGTCTGGGAATCATTTTCCAGATGTTTCAGGAGTTTTATCTCATCCACGTCAATCTTATTTCCCAGCGAGATCAATTTGGATAAGCCAATCTGCTCTTTTATCGTCCAGTCGAGAATCCCCATAGCCAAAGCTCCGGACTGGGAAAAAAACGTAATTTCCCCCTGGCGCGGAATTTTCGGCGTGATGGAAAATGTCGCGTTCATCGAGGCGGAGGTGGAAATCAAGCCAACGCAGTTGGGGCCTATCAGGCTTATTTTATGTTTCTTTGCAACAGCCTGTATTTCCTTTTCCATTGCCGCGCCCTGGGGACCGGTCTCCTTGAAGCCGGCGGTGATAATAATGCCGGCCTTGACGCGCTTGGAAACCGCATCCTTTAAAGCCGCCAGGACATATTGCGCCGGGATGGAAAACATCGCCATATCAATATTGCCCGGAATATTCCGGACCGAAGGATAGCATTTAAGGTTAAGTATACGCCTGGCAGCCTGGTTTACAGGGTAAACCTTTCCCTTAAACCCGCTTAAAACAATATTGCGCAGGGCGATATGTCCCAGCTTCTCCGGTTCGCGCGAAGCGCCGATGACCGCAATGCTTTTCGGATTAAATAAATACCTCAGCATATAAGATTCTTTTTGCTCTCTACTTTCCTCTTTCCGCTTTCATCTTTCCACTCTCTATTTTATTTTCCTCACCCTTCGTTCGTGCCGGCCGCCCTCAAACGGGGTTGTTATCCACATCTTGATAATCGCCTTGATTTTATTCGCCGGGATAAGGCGCGCGCCCAGGCAAAGGACATTCGCGTTATTATGGAGCCGTGCCAGCGACGCGGTAAGGGTATCATAACAATTTGCCGCGCGGATGCCTTTCACTTTATTCGCCGCGATACACATCCCGATTCCGCTCCCGCAGACCAGGATGCCGAAAGCGGCTTTCTTCTGCGCAACGGCGCGGGCAACTTTATATGCGTAATCCGGGTAATCCACGGATTCTTCCGAATGCGTCCCCATATCGCTTACGGAATGCTTCAGTGGCTTGAGATACGCCTTAATCTTTTCTTTCGCTTGCCAGCCGGCATGGTCTGAACCGATTGCTATTTTCATAAAACATCTGCTCCGTTCTATATTACTTTTAATCGGAGCATCCCGTTACGCCTGTAACGGGACACTTCATTATTACAATTCCGCTCGTCAGGAGCGGGATATTTCATTTAATATTTTTTCCAGCCCGCTCTTTATCTTCAAAGACGCCTGGCGGTAATCTTCAAGGCTTCCGCCAATCGGGTCGCTGATGTCTTCCCCTGCCGGGTCGAGCATGAATATTTTCTCCGCGGCGGATGGCTTCTGTTCAACCAGCGCCTTAAAGTGCCCGCGGGTCATTACATATATATAATCTGCCTGGCTTAAGAATTCCAGGGTAACCGGCTGGGAGCTATGATGGGAAATATTCGCCCCGTATTCTTTTAAAACCGTTACGGCGTTTCCCGAAGCAGGCACGCCGTATAAAGCGGCAATGCCGCAGGAAAGTATTTTATAACCGGCTTTGTCCAGCTTGGATTCCGCCACTCCTAATTTAACGGAAAGCATCTTCCTGAACAGCCCCTCTGCCATCGGGCTCCGGCAGGTATTGCCCGTGCAAACAAACATAATGGTCTTAATCAAAACATTCTGCAAAGCCTCTTTCGCAATCGAGCCTTCGCGGATGATTTCCCATTTACCGCCGGAAGAAACCTTTACCACCGTGGAAGAAACCCCGTAAAAGGCCGGGCCGCTGTCGATTATTATATCGAGTTTATCGCCCAAGGATTCTATAACCGCTTTGGCGTCTTTGGGCGGCGGCTCGCCTGCCAAATTGGCGCTCGGGGCGACCACCGGCACGCCGGAAAGGCGGATTAAATCCCGCGCCACCGGATGCTTCGGAAACCTTATCCCTATCGTCTTATTATTTTCATCATTAAGGATAAGCGTCAGGGCTCCGGGCCAGAAATTGCGTATTAATTTCTCCGCCGCCTCCGGAGGCTTTTTGATTAATTTATAAAAATCATCGGCCTCGGCGATGTGATAGGTGAACGGCCGTTCCGCCGGGCTTTCCTTAAGCTTACGCAGACGCTCCACGGCTTCCGGCATATCCGCGTTCACTGCAATGCCGTAGACCGTTTCCGTGGGAAAACCGACCAGCCCGCCCTTGCGCAAAACCTCCGCGGCAGGGATCAGGTCGGATTGATTATAATTCTTCGGGTTTATTCTTATAATCTTCATCTTAATTCCCCCTTAATAAAGGGGGTTGGGGGTTGTTACACATCAGCTGAAACTGTTTAATCCGCGCCTCCACCTTTTCATATAATCAGGCGGCCATAGGGAGTCCCGATTATTCCATCGGGGCATCCCCGCTCATTCCGTCCTGCAAAGCAGTGAGGAAAGAGCGGGGCTTACTAAAAAGACTATACAAAAATCACGGCGGTTCGGCAATATTATCCTATATTATTCATAATCACCGCTTTAATCGGGATTTTCTTGACAGGACCCGGTTTTTTGATAATGTCAATAAATTCTATTGGAAGAGAAATAGATTTTAGTGTATTAGTTTGCGGATTTCAATATCCGCGGGAGAAGAAAATTATGGCAGAAAAAATACTTGTAACAGGCGCGTTCGGGCAGATAGGGACTGAACTGGTCGAGGCATTGCAGAAAAAGCACGGCGTGAATAACGTCGTCGCGCTCGGCCACCGCAATATCCCGCCGGATTTTAAAGGGGTGCTGGAAAAAGGCGGCACCGAAGATAAGGAAGCCATGGACACGCTTCTTAAAAAGCATAAAATAACCCAGATATACCATCTCGCTTCTATCCTCTCGGCAACGGGCGAGAAAAACCCCCAGCTTGCCTGGGATATCAATGTCAACAGCCTGAAAAATATCCTCGACCTGGCCGTGGAACATAAAGCCAAGGTTCTATTGCCCAGCTCGATAGCCGTCTTCGGCCCGACCACCCCACGGAAAAATACGCCCCAGCATACCATGCTCGAGCCGACCACCATGTACGGAGTCACCAAGGTGACCGGGGAGCTCTTGTGCCAGTATTATTCGCTGAAATACGGACTGGACGTCCGCGGCATCCGATATCCGGGCCTAATCAGCTGGAAAACCGAACCGGGCGGCGGGACAACCGATTACGCCGTGGCAATCTTTTACGAAGCCATCAAAACCGGGAATTACGCCTGCTACCTCCGGGACGATACGACCATGCCCATGATGTATATGGACGACGCCATTAAAGGGACAATCCAAATCATGGAAGCGGATAAGGATAAAATCAAGGTCAAGACCAGTTATAACCTGGCGGCAATCAGCTTTTCGCCCAAGGAGATAGCCGCGGAGATAAAGAAGCACATCCCCGGATTCAAGTGCAGCTATACACCGGACTTCCGGCAGAAGATAGCGGATTCCTGGCCGATGTCCATAGACGATTCGGACGCACGCAAGGAATGGGGCTGGAAGCACGATTTTGATTTGCCGAAGATGGTGGCGGAGATGTTGAAGCACCTGAAAAAGAAGCTGGGAAAACAGCTGGTTAAATAAAAAAAGCGGAGCAGCAGCAACGTCCCCGTAGCGAAGCAAAGGTGGGACAGAGCAGAGCGCGGAATGACAGTCCCGCTAATGGCGGGATAAATTCCGTCCCGACCTAATCGGGAACGTCCTCGTAGCGAAGCGAATCTATTCGTTTTTTTGTGCTTGATTTAGGCCAAAATGTCCTCCTTCGTCGTTCTAAGTCCTTATAAATATAGACCGACACCCCCCGTATACTACCCTCTACCACCCCCTATATAACCCGGTATGCAGGGGTAAATAAAGAGCTACGACCATATATATGTATGCCTATGTCCGGGCAGATAAGTGAATATGTTATGACCTATGACTATCTATATCCCGGTATATAAATGCCTATATCTGGGTAGATAAATCCATATGTAGTGATAATAAAGCCGGTATGTTGCGACCTATGAAGGAGTATGTCCGAATATATGAGCCGGTATATCCGTGTATCTAAGAAGGTAATAGGGGGTGAGGTTTTTGCGGAGCCGCCCCATTCAGGGACTCCCTATTATCGGGTGTCCCCGACACGAAGTGGAGCGGGGCAGCGCTCGCCTCGCCCCGATACATCGGGGAGCGAAGCGGGGGAGGGGGGGATACCTACCACCCCTCACCTTGATACTCACTGCTTTGTAAGCAAATGAGCGCCGATTGTTGAGCAAATAAGAGCCGATTATTGAGCAAACGAACGCCGATTATTGAGTAAACGAGCCTTGATTGTTGAGCAAACGAGCGCCGATTGTTGAGCAAATGAGCGCCGATTATTGAGCAGATAAGCGCCGAGTATTAAGCAGATAGGCGCCGAGTGTTAAGCAGATAAGCGCCGAGTGTTGAGCAAACGAGCGCCGATTGTTGAGCAAACGAGCGCCGATTGTTGAGCAAATGAGCGCCGATTATTAAGACACAAATGGGGATATTGAAAAAATGAAGAGTAGGACAGGCAGGTTTAATTGGGAATTAGACTGATTTTTGCTTGCCCAGAGCGAAGCCGAAGGGGGGAAAGTGCGCCTTAGATATTAGGAAAATCAAACCTTACAAGACATGGTGTGTGTCACCAAACTGTTAATGGTTTCAATCCACGCCCCCACGCGGGGGGCGACAAAGACTGCGGATATTTGATAAGCATAGACAGCGGTTTCAATCCACGCCCCCACGCGGGGGGCGACTCTTCCTTTTCAACTCCTTTTGTAATAAAGAGTTGCAATACTGTTTTTGCGAAAGACACCTCTTCCGCTCAGTTTTTCAAAGAACACTTGGCTTATAAGTTCCATAACCTCATATTTTCTCAATAGTTCCATCTAATGCGAATATCTTCCTGAATCTGGTATCACTACCGGTTCGCACCTGCTTTTTCAAACAATTAACGGTCCTTCCAAATCAACCGTTTCCTTTGCGCCAATATGTTCCACCCGACGTTTCCAGTTTGCGCCCAGGAAATAAAAGCGCAAGCTGTCTCTTTCCGGCTCTATCTCATTAATCAACTTCTGTTTCAGCACCGCCCATTGGGTCGGGTCAACGATGCACTTGTACTGCCTTTGACCATTTGGGACATTTGACCATGGAAATAGGTTGACCTTTTTACGACTTAATCAACCTGTTTTAGCGCTGCTTTCCTGCCAGTT
>JAGVQN010000033.1 GCA_020051675.1 Candidatus Brocadiia bacterium | reverse complement strand
TCAAGTGTTTTATCGCCAAACGAAGAAATTAATTTCAGTTCCACTGGTCTTAAACCAAACCCAGCTGGTTTTCTAACGGAGTAAACGAAGAAAAAAATCCTGCTCAACCACATACTCTTAAATCCCCCCCGCTTAGCATGGGGAAAACCCAAAGCAGTTCTAAATTTGTTTGACATAAACGCAAATTATTTTTATACTACTATATTCTATTTAACTAAAGAATACATCTATAAAAGGAGGTTAATATGGCACCAAAGGCAACTAAACAGATGTTGGATTTCTTAAACCAGGCAATTGCCCGCGAATTGCAGGTGGCTGTTCAGTATATGTGGCAGCACGTCCAGTGGAGCGGAGTAAAAGGCTTTGCCGTAAAGGATGAACTGAAAGATATCGCCGTGGCGGAAATGAAGCACGCCGAGAAAATCGCCGAAAGGCTCTTTTACCTGGGCGGAACCCCGACCACCAAGCCCGAACCCATCTTTGTCGGCAAGACCCTTAAGGAAATGATTAACCGCGATGTAAAGGATGAAGAAGGCGCGATTACCCTTTACAACAAAATCATTACTTACGCCAAACAACAGGGCGATGAAGTAACCAACAGAATCTTCCGCGAAATACTTGAGGATGAGGAAGACCATCACGATACTTTTACCACCATGGCGGAAGATTTATAATATTTGCGGTTAAATGCCAGTTAGCGGAAGGGGGTGAAAGAAATGAATTGCGCCTGCCTGACGGCAGGCAGGGATGTGGGTGCGGCAAGAAAGCTAAGAAAAAAGGCAAGAAAATCGTTCGAGGGAACTTGAATTAGATTTTCAGTGGTTAGGGCTGTAGTCCTATACCACAAGAAATAAGATACCGCACGGTTGTATGGGTAAAAAGGCTTGAATGTTATATTGCAACTTTGCTATTAATGTCCCTGTTTTCGGGCATGCGGCGAAAGCTGTTTGTCCGGGTTATCATTATTGCATTTCATTCCAATATCACGGTTCTTCCATCCGGAATACTTTCTCACGCTTTGGTGCACAATTTAACTTTTGTAATAATTCAGTAACAACATTGTAGAAAGGAGAAACTGTATGGATTGCAATTGCTGCGGAACACCGCAAGATAAGAACAAAAAGGCCTGCACACCACCGGCCGGGGCTCCGGCAAAAGCGGCGGCGTCTGACGACCTGATTGATACCAACACCATCACATCCATGATGGATGAAAAGAGGAAATTCGAGCCGCCCAAATCTATTTCGGAAAAGGCTTATATCAAGAGCTTCAAGCAATACAAGGAACTTTATGACGAATCCATCAAGAATCCGGATAAGTTCTGGACCGACCGCGCGAATGAACTGCACTGGTTCAAGAAATGGTCCAAAGTCCGCGACAGCGATTTCGCCAAAGCACAGATTAAGTGGTTTGTCGGCGGAAAGCTGAACGCCTCCTACAACTGCCTGGACCGGCATATGGAAACCAAGACAAAGGATAAAGTCGCCATAATCTGGGAAGCGGACAACGGCGAAACAAGGAAGTTCACTTACGAACAGCTCTACAAACAGGTGAATAAATTCGCCAATGTGCTGAAGAAACTCGGCGCCAAAAAAGGCGATAGAATCACCATTTACCTGCCAATGATTCCGGAACTGCCGGTAGCCATGCTCGCCTGCGCGCGCATCGGCGCCATCCACAGCGTCGTTTTCGGCGGATTCAGCGCAGAATCATTAATCGACCGCATCCAGGATTGTAATTCATCCATGATGATTACATCGGACGGCGGTTACCGCGGAGGCAAGAATATCCCCATGAAGGAAACCGCGGATAAAGCAATTGAGAAATGCCCTTCAATCAAGAGCGTTGTCGTGGTAAAGCATGCCAACGTTGATATTAAAATGAAATCCGGACGCGATACCTGGTATCACGACATGATGAACGACAAAAATATCCCCGATATATGCAAGCCGGAAGAGATGGATGCGGAAGACCCGCTCTTTATCCTTTACACCAGCGGAAGCACGGGAAAGCCCAAAGGCGTCCTGCACACAACCGGTGGATATTTGGTTTATACCTACCTCTCATTCAAATGGATATTTGATTGCCACGATTATGATACCTTCTGGTGCACGGCGGATATCGGCTGGGTTACCGGGCATAGCTACATCGTCTACGGGCCGCTTGCCGCAGGCGCGACTGAAGTGATGTTTGAAGGCATCCCGACCTATCCGAAACCGGACCGCTTCTGGGAAACGGTTGATAAGCATAAGGTCAGCATTTTCTATACCGCCCCGACCGCCATCCGCGCGTTAATGGGCTCGGGCGAAGAATGGCCCAATAAGCATTCGCTTAAATCACTGCGCATCCTCGGAAGCGTGGGCGAGCCGATTAATCCGGAAGCCTGGATATGGTATTACAAGAATATCGGCAAGGAAAAATGCCCGATTCTGGATACCTGGTGGCAGACCGAAACCGGCGGCATTCTGATTACCCCGTTCCCGGGCGCGACCGCGGTGAAACCCGGCTCGGCATCAGTCCCCTTTTTCGGGGTTGTGCCGGAAATCGTCAGCGCGGAAGGCAAACCCGTTAAGACCAACGAAGGCGGATACCTCTGTATCAACCAGGACTGGCCCGGCATGATGCGCGGCGTCTACGGCGACCAGAAACGGTTCTTTGATACATACTTCACCAGGTTCCCGGGCAAGTATTTCACGGGCGACGGCGCCCGGCTTGATGAAGATAATTTCTACTGGCTGATGGGGCGCGTTGATGACGTCATCAACGTTTCAGGACACCGCATCGGCACGGCCGAAGTGGAAAGCGCGCTGGTTTCGCACCCGAAAGTGGCGGAATCAGCCGTGGTCGGATTCCCTCATCCGATTAAGGGACAGGGCATCTATGCCTATGTCACCCTTAAAGGCGGCGATGCCGGAAGCGACGAGCTGAAAAAAGAGCTGATCAGCCACATAACCAAGGTAATCGGGCCGATTGCCAAGCCGGATATCCTTCAATTCGCTCCTTCACTGCCCAAGACACGCAGCGGCAAGATAATGAGGAGAATCCTGAGGAAGATTGCCGAAGGCGATATGAGCAATATCGGCGATACCTCGACCCTGGCTGACCCTTCGGTCGTGGATAAAATACTGTTAAATGCTATGGAGCTAGCGAAAAAGACCGGGAAATAACTGATTTATTACTAAACAAAAACCCCGTCTTCTGACCCCGCAAAGCGGGGTCGGGGCGGGGTTTTTTATTGCTATTTCTTCGGGCTGTTATTGGTGCATTTAATATTGACTTCCGGCGGTTCTGCCGGAAAATCCGGGCGGTATTTAACATTGGCTGAAAATGCCATCACTTTTGACAGGCAGGCATCGCAGAACTTGGCATAGCTTCCGGCATCCTTTGCGAGAAGGCACCCGTCATGTCTCTGGTGATTAATCTTTAAAAAGCCGCACTGGCGGACAAATACCGCCGCACTGCATAATCCGGACATCTCAACCTGGCCGCTGCAACTGAGATACGCCTCGCTATCTTTCCCGGGCAGGTATTTCTGGTCAATGGTAACCACCACAAAATCGCCGCCGCCGGTCATATCAGATACATCTATATTATTGAGGTAAAGCATACCGTCGCTGGCTGTCCATAAAAACTTTGCAAACCCCTTGATTCTTTCCTTGTACCCTTCCAGCCACGCTTCATCGACATCGACTATAATTCCGATTTTCAGATTAATCGGGTGGGCGGACGCATACTGTTTTTTCAAGTCGTCTGCCTTTACTTTTTCCAACTGGTCTTTTTTAACCCATTGGTCCTTGAATTTAACGTATCCCTCGGATTCTTTGGTTTCATCCGGCGTCAGCCATTTATCGCTTTCTTTTTTATGGCCCAAAGCCTTTCTGGATTTCTCGTGTTCCGGGTCTAATTTAACAGCTTCCCCCCACATTAAATTTGCTTCATCCGCCAATTTCTGGCTTTTGCATTTATCGCCCAGCTTATAAAAATCATCGGCGGTTTTGCATTTATCTTTCGCTTCGAGATATTCCTTATAAGCATTCCCTTTGATAGTCCGTTTTATCCTGAAAGTATATATTGTTTCCGTATCGATAGGCTTGTCTTTCCCCTCAGGCAAAAACTTAATGAATTGCTTCTGCTCGTTCGTTATCTTGCCGTGCAGAATACTCCCGGAAAACATTTCAATCGTATCCGCGGAAATAACTGATGAGAAAATAACACCGGCAATAATTACCCCTAAACCCAGCTTGGTTTTTCTTAATATAAACATATATTGCCTCCTGTATTATAATTTATATAACACCCGAAAGGTATCATTTTATTCCCAAAAAGTCAAGAAATCATATTTTTCCAGATTAGAAATAAATTATTATTACTGATTAAAAATCTTGAAGTTTTAAATAATATGTATTAGAATCATGGCCATCTGTGTTGACCGATTAGCGATAAGAATATGCCGGAATATAAAAATATAAAATTCGAGTTTGCCGATGGAGTGGCGCGGATTATTTTCAACCGACCGCCCTTAAATGTCCTCAATATCGAAATGATGAGAGAAATCAACCAGTCGCTGGAAGGGCTTATCGGCGAAAGGAATTTAAGGCTGATTGTCTTTTCCGCCGAACACAAGGCATTTTCCGCCGGGGTTG
>JAGVQN010000022.1 GCA_020051675.1 Candidatus Brocadiia bacterium | reverse complement strand
AACTGGCAGGAAAGCAGCGCTAAAACAGGTTGATTAAGTCGTAAAAAGGTCAACCTATTTCCATGGTCAAATGTCCCAAATGGTCAAAGGCAGTACACGTTGCTAAAATAGTGAAAGACGCTGATATGCTTTACAGCTACCTGCCGCAGGATGGCAAAGCAATGCCAGTCCCGGAATTGGAAACCAAGGCCAAACTGCCTTCGAAAGACCTGAATAAGGCAATCGGCTGGCTTGCCTGCAAGGAACGGATTAACATTACGGAGAATGAACATATCCAGCGAGTGTGAAAATATCTCAGTTAAGGCATGGAATTAGTAGAATAGTAAAGTAGAGCAGGAAGTGCGGTAAAATCCAACGGTAACTGTCCGAAAATCGGGCAGGGGGGTGTATACTAGTGGAGGATACCATACCCCTCCATAGTGGATACCCCACCCCTCCACAGTGGATACCATACCTATCCACAGAGGATGCCATATCTTCCAGCAGTAAGACTCTACCCCCCAATAGAGGATATGGTATCCCCCACTGGAGGATACCCTACCTATCCACCACAGGTACTATATCCTCCCATAGCGGATACCATACCCATCCATAGAGGATACCATAACTATCCGTAGCGGATACCATACCTATCCATGGTGGATACCATACCCTCCCATGGTGGATACCTTACCCTCTCCCCCCTAAAAAAATTCTATCTTAAAACAGGGTGTCCCCCCACCCCTCTGGGCAAATTAGATTCCCCCTAACCAATATAAAGATTTCGCCATCCACTAAAAAACCGGTTTAATTAAGGATAGGGCGTGGCGCGGTATCATCAAACCGATGAAATGAGCGGCATAAAATATTGCATAGGGTGATTCTTTTTGATATAATCACTCCATGATTGAAGAACTGTCAAGTGATTTTGAGCTGGACAAATCCAAAATAATCGGCAAAGGCTCCTGGAGTAATGTTTATCTGGGTAAACAGAAATCGCTTAACCGTCCCGTCGCCATAAAAATCATGAAGAAGGAATTGATGGCGGACGAAACCTTCATCAAGTTCTTCCATCGGGAAGCCGAGGCGCTGGCAAAAATCACGGATGAACATATCGTCCAGGTATATTACGCGGGAAAACACGCCGATGAATATTTCTTCGCGATGGAATATGTCCAAGGGCTGACGCTCGCCAAGCTCATGGGAACGGGGAAAAAGTTTACGACCGATGAAACCATCCACGTGGCGGAATCCGTTGCCGGGGCATTGAAAACGGCCTGGGAATCGCCGTTTAAAATAATCCATCGGGATATCAAGCCTTCCAATATCATGGTTGCATACCCCCATGATAAAAAGCAAGGGGGAGAAATAAACCTGCTGGAGGCCAAAATCAAGGTGATGGATTTCGGGCTGGCGCACATAAGCCGCGGGCAGGGGGAATCCATCACGGATGATAAAATCATCGGCACTCCCAGGTATATTTCACCTGAACAGGGCATGGGCAATAAATCAGATGTCCGGGCGGATATCTACTCACTTGGAATCATTATATACGAAATGGCCGCGGGAAAACTGCCCTTTGAAAGCGAAACGCCGATGGGGTTTATCGAACACCATATCCATAAAGAGCCGGTTACCCCGCTAACTTTTAATAAGGATATCCCGCCTAAGCTGGTGAATATTATCCTCAAGTGCATCCGCAAACCGCCAGAGGAGCGTTACCAGACGCCTTCCGAATTGCTGGCGGCCCTAACGGCATTAAAAAGCCCGGTCTGCGTAATCGAAACGCCCGCGACGTCGAGCGACGAGCATTCAACCATCGCGATTATCCGCGCCTCGGATAAATTTAATGGACTTTTGGGCAAGGCGCGCGCGGCAATCCAGCTGAATGATATGGATAGGGCAAAGGAGCTCTTGATAGAAGCCTCCGGCGAAAAGCACGATTCACACGAACTGAAAAAGCTGATTGAGGAATACCATGCCGGCCAGACCTGCAAGCCCAAAACCGACCTTGTGCCTGTCATCCGGGGATTGATTAATAACGCCCGCCTGGAAATCGGGGCCAAGGATTTTGAGAAAGCCCGGTTTATCCTGAGGGAGGCATATTTCCTGGACCCCTGCTCGGAAGAGATAGATAAAGTGCGGCGCGAGCTTGAGCAAAAGCAGTCGGGAGAATAATTTTATCCCCCGCTGATTGGGGGAATCAGGCGGATATCATCGCCATCCTGCGGAATATAGTCAAAGTTCTTCTGCTGGTCGTTGACCGAAACCAACATCACCATCCCCTGCGGAATGTTCAATTCCAGGAATATATCCTTAAGCTGTTTTGGGTCAGCCGACTCGTATTCATAGGGCTTTTCCGGACCGCCGACGTAATTCTTTAAGAGGCCGTACCCGCAGATTTTTGCTTTCATGATGCGATTATATAACATTTTAACCCATCTGACAATATAAATTAATCTTCACCACAAAGACACAAAGGCCTCAAAGATAGGAAAGAAAACTCTATTTTCTCCTTTGTGTTCTTTGTGTCTTTGTGGTTATGTAATTTTCTTGATACTACTACTGCGCTGGAATATAATCCGTTTAATGAAAAAGCCGCTTATCTACCTCCTGCTTTTTCTCCTTGGCTTGGGCATCATCATAACTATCTGCGCGATTATCGGATTTGAGAAAATCTGGCTGAATCTCGCGGCGATCGGCTGGCTGGGAGCAGGCGTCTTTTTCCTTGCCGGCGCAATAAGCCTGGCGCTGACCGGCCTCGGCTGGTGGCTGATAATGAAATCCTACCAAATCAAGGTTTCCGCGCGACATGCCACAGTCGCCCATATGATTGCCTACGGGATGAATATCTTTATCCCGTCTTTTTATATCGGCGGAGAGCCTTTCCGCTCCTATTACATCGGCAAGGTTTATAATATCTCCAAAACCAAGGTCTTTGCCACCGCCATCTACGCCAAGTTTATGGAGCTCCTGGCATTCCTGCTTTTCCTCTATATCGGGACGGTCCTGATTGTCATGAGCCCGACCTACGGAACAAAGATTCCGCCGGCTATCCGCGATATGATAATCGGTGTGGATATTTTCCTGGGTTTTATATTCGTTATGTTTTTCTGGGGGATTCTGCGCAATTTCCAGATGCTCACCAAGCTCTTCACCTTTATGCGGAAGTTTAGATTATTAGAAAAACCGATGGATAAGATTATTCCCGGGACGCAGAAGATGGAGGTGTTATTCCACGAAGTATTTTGCCATAACTGGCGGGTCGGATTTACCGCGTTTGGACTGGCGTGTATCGCCGTGACGATTACTTTTGTCAAACCGGTCCTCATATTTTACTGCTTAAACGGACAGATACTTTCCTGGGATGAGCTGGCATTAATATTCACGGTGGGGCAGATACTGCTTTCCTTCCATGTTACGCCGGGCGGAATGGGACTGTGGGAAGGCGGGCAAATCGGCGTCTTCCACCTGATGGGCATGGGCTCCGCGGTTGCCGCGGCTTTTATGCTTATCGCGCGGTTAAGCGATTTCCTCCTTGCCGGAATCGGCGGATACCTGATTGTCCACTTTAATTTGGTGCATGTCCCGAAAGAGGAACTTGTGGTAGATACAGACAAATTAGTCTAACCACAGAGGCCACGGAGAACAACTCATTATTAAATAGAAATCATTTTAAATCTATCAAAACCAAAAATGCAAATCTCTGTGTCCTCTGCCCCGCTCCTCCCGCCTTGGCGGGATTCGGGGACACCCGATAATAGGGAGTCCCAGAATGGGGTGGTGATATCTATTACAGCTGAAGGGCTTTTTGGAGCCTTTTAGTGACCATTTCTTTTCCGGCCAGTTCCATCGTCTCGAATATCCCCGGAGAAACGGTGTTGCCGGTCAGCGCCACGCGAATCGGCTGGGCGATATCCTTGAACTTGAGCTTGCGGTTTTCCGAGATATTCCTTAAAAGCGTTTCGAGCGAGGCATGGCTGAATTCACCCAAGTTGTTTACTCCGCTAAAGACATCCTGCAGGACTTCTTTTGATTTCGCCGGCTTGACATACGCCTCAACCGCCTCCGGATTATAAGTGACATCATCGTGGAAGAGGAATCCGGTTGCCTCGACAAAATCGCGCAGTGTTTCGGCGCGCTCGCGGTAAAGATTAACCAAAGTCAGCTGGTGAACATCATCAAACTTATTGACATTATATCCGGCCTCGGTAAGCAAAGGCTTGACCAATGCCAGGAGTTTCGCCGGCTCCAGGTTCTTGATATAATGGCTGTTCATCCAGTCGAGTTTCTTAAAATTGAACTGCGCCGGGGTATGCTTGACGCGTTCGATGGTAAAGCGCTCGATGATTTCGTTCTTTGGCATAAGCTCGATATTTTCTCCGGGCGACCAGCCCAGAAGCGAAAGGAAATTAAACAGGGCATCGGGAAGGTAGCCGAGCTTTTTATATTCGACCACGGAATTATGCCCGTGCCGTTTGGAGAGCTTTGATTTATCCTCTCCCAGGATAAGCGGGATATGGGCGAATTTCGGAACGGGTAAGCCCATGCCTTCGTAAAGGGCAATCTGCTTGGGCGTATTTGAAATATGGTCGTCCCCGCGGATGATATGAGTAACGTTCATTAAGCTGTCATCCACCACGCAGGCGAAGTTGTAGGTAGGGTAGCCGTCTGATTTGACGATGACGACATCGGTCAGGTATTCGCTTTCAAAGACAATCGGGCCGTGGATAAGGTCGTCAACCCTGAGTTTAATCCCCTCAGGCATTTTAAAGACCACGCCGGTTCCCTTGCCGGGGTCTTCGCGGTAAAAAGCCTTACCTTCCTTAATCAGCTTGTCCGCATATTCCTTGTAGATATCCAGCCGCTTGCTCTGGTAAAACGGGCCTTCATCCCATTCCATTCCGAGCCAGTTCATGCTTTCCAGGATGCCGTCGGTAAATGCCTGGGTCGAGCGGACTAAATCCGTATCCTCGATGCGCAGGATAAAAGTGCCTTTATAATGGCGGGCGAAGAGGTAGTTATAGAGAGCGGTGCGCGCGCCGCCTAAGGTAAGGTATCCGGTCGGGCTGGGAGCGAATCTTACCCTGCACCGCTCGGGTTCAGGGTGAACTTTTACTTTTTCCATATATTTAATATATTGAAGTTCCCTGGACTTCTTCCAGCGTTGTTATTCCCCTAAGAATCTTTTCGATTCCATCCTGTTTGAGTGTCAGCATCCCTTCTTTGATTGCCACTTCGCGTATCTCACTCGCTGTTTTTTTACGCACAATCATTTGCCTGATTGCCGGGCTGACGACAAGTAATTCATGAATGGCGCTGCGTCCGGTATAGCGCGATTCGCCGCATTTGCCGCATTTGCCGGTGCCGGGCATACAGATGGCGGGCTTTCTTTTCTCAATCAGCTTGCGGAATTCTTCCGGATCATTATGTTCTGCTTCCAGCCTGCCCAGGATATCTTTGTCGTCAACCGGCACACAACAATCCGGGCACAATTTCCTGACAAGCCTCTGCGCCAGAACGCCCAGGAGCGCATCGGAGAAAACAAACGGGTCCACGCCGATATCCAATAAACGGGTAATTGTTTCCGGCGCGGTATTAGTGTGGAGAGTGCTTAAGACCAAATGGCCGGTAAGCGATGCCTCGACCGCGATGGTGGCGGTTTCCTGGTCGCGCATTTCACCGATCATAATCACGTCCGGGTCAGCCCTTAAAAACGAGCGCAATGCCTCGGCAAAGGTTAATCCTATTCTAGGCTTGACCTGAAGTTGCCTTAGCTTGGGCTGGGTTATTTCTATCGGGTCTTCGGCAGTGACCACTTTAAGCTCATCGGTATTAAGCGTCCCGAGTGCGCTGTGTAAGGTGGTTGTTTTGCCGGAACCGGTCGGCCCGACGCAAAGGAATAATCCGTAAGGTTT
>JAGVQN010000047.1 GCA_020051675.1 Candidatus Brocadiia bacterium | reverse complement strand
CGGCAGGTTCAAAACCTTTTTCGCGCCTCTTTCGTTAAACCATCCTATTCAGCAAGTGCCCAATCCTTCTGCGGTTGCCTGCAGAATAAGATGCTCGCAGGCGATCCCGATATCGATAAGATTATATTGCAATCCCCTGAAGAACCCTCCCATTCGCGCAAGGTAGCCGGAAGGCTCCCTGACTGCCGCGATGAGGACCGGTGCGGTTTTAGCAAAAGCGGATATAAAATAGATTCCGGAAAAGGCAGTTTCGGTAAGCTTATTTTTTAATTCAGTATTTTCGACCACGATAAAGCGCCACGATTGCGAATTACTGGCGGAAGGAGCCAGCCGGGCGGCTTCCAGGCATCTTTCAATCGCTTCGCGGGGAACCGAATCAGGCATATAACTCCTGGCGCTCTGGCGCCTTTTTACCAAATCCATAAAATTCATAAATCTGATTTTAATCAAAAGACAGCGTTATAGCAAGGAAAAACGAAAGAAGGGAGGCATATTTTATGGTACATACGAATCAGTTATTCTTCAATAATAAATTACTTGACAGGTTTTAAGCAGTAGTGTATAGAAGTGGTTATTATAACCTCATCATGTTTAGATAGTTATAAGGAGTATTAAAATGCGAAGTTTATTCGGCAAATCGCGCTATTTTGTTTTAGGGGCTTTGTTCCTGATGGTGTTTTCTTTGTTTAACGCGCCATTTTTATCTACGGTTATTTCTCAGGATGATGCTGCCAAGGAAGAGCAAATCCGTCAGCTTTTTAAGGAAGTAAAAATCCATCTGGATAAGGAAGAATATGAGGAGGCGTATAAGAAATGCGAACAGGCTCTCCGGATGAATCCCGCGGAGGATTTCTTACGGTTTTTACGCGATGAACTTGGCGCGGAGTACCTGCGCCAGATGTTGAGCAAGCCGGAAACGTATCATACCGCCTTGAGGATTATGCAATTGGCCAAAGGGGTTTTAACACCGCTTATTTTGTCTCCGGAAGAAGTTAAAGCCTTGGTTAACTCATTGGATACGGATAGTTTTACCAAGAAATGGGATGCCGTTAATCGTTTGGCTTGCGTCGGGCAGAGAGTTTGCCCTTATTTAATCGAAAACCTGGGTGATGAGCAAAACGCCAGATTAAGAGCAAATAGCATTCATTGCCTGGAAAAGATGGGGATCGAATCGGTTTTACCGGTAATCGAAGCTTTAAACAGCAAAAACCGCCTGGTTAGGCAAAACGCAGTTATTATATTGGGAACGATTAAGGATAAAAGGGCGGTGCCTGAATTAAAAATGGTTTTGGAAAATCCGGAAGAATTATCCGAAGTAAAAACATATGTTGCCGATGCCCTGCAGAAAATTACGGGTAAATATCCGGAGACGCTACCTTCCGCGAAAGAGCTGTATTATTCGTTAGCTGAAGAATATTATTACAGCCATCCTTCGGTAATGCTTAATCTTTACGGGACATATATTGTCTGGCGGTGGGATCTCGAGCAGGATAAAATCACTTCCCGTGAAGTCCCCGAGTTTTCCTATAACGAGGAATTGGCCGAAGAATGCTGTTATGATGCTTTCAAGCTGGACCAGAATTTCGAGAAAATAATTCCTTTATTGATTAATGTCAATCTGGCGCAACTGGTGGAAAGCGATCTTGGCGTTACCGCCACCGAATTGCAACTTCAAAAAGGCGAAGTTACAGAAGAAGTATTGAATAAATTAAAGACTGATTTGCAGGCGGCTCAGCTCGGTTCGCTTTTTGGCGGGATGGGTTCGCGTAAATATCTTTACCAGGCGTTGGAACGGTGTTTAAACGATAGAAATGTGCTTGTCGGGGTGGCCTGTGTGAATGCGCTTTATAGTTGCGCTATTGATGATGATTTGCCGTTGCCTTTTCTTAAAGCGCCTACCCAGGAAGAATTGAATAAAATGCCCCCGGAAGAAAAAAACGCATGGGTATTAAAGCGCACTCAATGGGAACAGGAAAACCTGCGTAAGTTGGGAATTCCTCTTGTCAAAGCATTGAGTGATGAAGACAAACGTATCCGTTATGCGGCGGCCAGATTGATATTGAAAATCGCCCCGCGGCGCCATTTCCCCGGAGAAGAGAAAGTAATTCCGGTGATTCTGGAAGCCCTCGGAGAATCAGGGGTCAGGGTAGTTCTTATCATTGAAGATAACGAGGAGGTCAGGGCGCGTTTAAAGAGGGAATTGCTGAAATTAAATTGCTTCCCGATAGAAACAATGACCGGTAAAGACGGTCTTCTGGCCGCCAAGAAATTTCCTTCGGAAGACCTGATTATCCTTAACGCCAAAATTGCCAATCAGGTTACTTTTTCCGTGGTTACGCCGTTAGGCACAGAGGTCGTTGAAACGGTATTTGACAGCCTGAAAAAGGACTTGCGGACAAAAGACATTCCCATTTTTCTCCTGACCGATAAGGATAATCTGGAAACCGTCCGCTCCGTATTTAAGGAAGAAGCGCAGGCTTATCTGGTTAAGCCGATTGACCGGGTTGTTCTGGAAGAAGAATTAAATAAAGCCTTCAGTTCCGAAAAAGCCCAGCGCGATAACAAAGCCCGGGCTGAAGAAATCGCCCGCTTGGCGGCTGAATCGCTTGCCGGCCTTGATTTAGTCGATTGTATTTATCCTTATTTAAGCGCGATTGATGCACTTCTTGGTTCTCTGGAAGCGCGGCCGGATGAAATTAGGCTTCCGGTTCTGAAAGCACTCGGCCGGTTTGGCGATAAAAAATCCATTGATCCGCTCACCAGGGTTTTTCATAACATGGAAAATAAAACTGAAATCAGGATTGCCGCCTGCGATGCGATGACCGAAATATTCAGGCTTACCAAGGAGCCGATACCGATGGAAACATACAATATTCTTAAAAACGGCATTCAGGAAAGCGATTTTGCCCTTCAATCGGCAGTCGCCAGGGTTTTCGGCAATGCCGTTTTGACTCCCGAACAGCGCAGAGAGATATTTGAAATAAAAAGGCTCCACCCAAAATAAACTTGCTGGGTTATTCTGACTTTGTTTTATTATGCCTAAACTGATAATTACCCGTGGATCTCAAGTAACCACATTCTCCGTTAAAAACATCATCACGACCATAGGGCGTACGGATGATAATAACCTGCCTTTAAAGGATATAAAAGTATCCAGAGCTCATTGCCAGATTATTAAAATCGTGTCCGGATATAAGATAGTGGATTTGAACAGCGGCAATGGGACCCGGGTTAATAACGAAAAGATAAAAGAGCATGTTTTACGGGATAAAGACCTAATAAAAGTCGGCGATGTGCAGATGATTTTTGATGCCGCAGGAAACTCATCGGAAAGCCATGCGCCCGTGAGCGCGGTTGCGGAAAAGGCGCCGGATTTCGGGGAGCAGCCGGAAATGGATTATCAATCGACCGTAATCGTCCATGCGGTTACTTCCGTGAAAGCGGTTTCGTCTGTTTCGCCGGCTGCCAAGGTTGCGCCGCCGAATAACGGCGTAAAGAAAAACAACACTGCGCCTTTGGTCGCGCGTCCTTCCGTCCCGCCCGCGAAGCCGAAGCCTTCAATCGTTTCCGCTAAAAAAACAGCCGGAACCGGTTTTTCAAAGCTTTCCGGTATAAAGAAACACGGAAAAACACTTTCGTCCGGAAAAACCAGGGCTAGGCAAACAGATAGGGATGATGATTCCGGAGAAAACGGTTCTGCTTTCTCCAAGCCGAAAAAATCCAATACCATGCTTATTGGAGTAATAAGCGGCGCGGTGCTGGTGGTTATTATCGGGGCGGTTTTGATGATGGGCGGCGGAGGTTCCAAAGATAAGGGCAAAGAGGAATCCGCCGGAAAATCAGAAACCAAGGAGTTATACGCGAAAATACAGGAAGCTTCCCAGAAAGGCAATTATTCGGACGGGTTGGAGTTTTGTGATAAGTTCCTGGAGAAATACAAGACTTCAAAACTTGCGGTTAAAGTGAAGGAAACACAGGAAGATTTGCAAAAACGTCTGGCGCGGGAAGCAGAAGCGCAATCACTGTGGGGACCGTTAAAGGCAAAGTCTACTGCGGCAGGGTCGGATGAAGCCGCAGGCATTGTGGCGGAATTGAAAGCTTTTATGGAGAAATATAACGGAACCCGGGCGGCGGCTCTTGCCATCGGCGAGTTGGAAAGCCAGCAAAAGCTTGTTGAAATGAACAATAGCCCGGCACGAAAGTTTAACGAATTAAACGCCCGGATTTACCGCGAACTGATCAGCCAAAAGAAATACGATGAGGCCATCAAGGAATTCGAGGACTTTATGAAGCAAAATCCCAATGATTCCATAATTTGCGAGCAGGTCAAACAGGAAATTAATAAAATTAAAGGAGACAAGAGCCGCAATAAATAATCTTCTTCGATGCTCAGGAAATAAGTGTCCCGATTTTTCCGCCTTTGACGACACTCAGAATATTGCCGGATTTTTTCATATTGAAGACGATGACGGGTATTTTGTTTTCCATGCAGAGCGTGATGGAAGTCGAATCCATTACCTTTAATCCTTCGTTAAGCACTTTCATGTAAGAAAGCGATTTATATATTGTCGCCTTGGGGTTTTTCATCGGGTCGTCATCGTAAACGCCGTCCACCTTGGTGGCTTTAAGGAGCACATCCGCGTTTATTTCCACGGCCCGCAGTGCCGCCGTGGTATCCGTGGTGAAATGCGGATTGCCCGTGCCTGCCGCGAAGATTATCACCCGCCCTTTTTCCAGGTGTCGGATTCCGCGCCGCCTGATAAACGGCTCGGCGATTACTTCCATTGGGATAGCCGTCAAAAGCCTGGTCGGGGTTCCCATTTTCTCTATGACATCCTGAAGGGCCAGCGAGTTAATGACTGTGCCGAGCATGCCCATGTAATCGGCCGTTGCCCGGGTGACGCCGAGCTTGCTTAATTGGGAGCCGCGCACGATATTGCCGCCGCCTACGACCACGGCTAATTGGGCGCCGGTCTGTGATGCGGAAACAATTTCCTGCGCGATGAATTTTATCTCGTTAATATCAATGCCCTTGCCGCCGGTGTGGCAGAAACCTTCTCCGCTGATTTTGAGGAGCACCCGCTTAAACTTAGCGTTTTTGGGCATGGGGAAATTATTCCTTGCCTATTTCAAACCGCTTAAAACGCTTTACCACGATATTTTCGCCGAACTTGGCGATTTTATCCTTGATTAAATCCTGTATCTTTTTGGCATCATCCTTGACAAACGCCTGTTCCAAAAGGCAGCGCTGGGTATAAAATATCTTCTCTATTTTACCGTCGATTATCTTTTCCAGGACGGCCGCCGGCTTTTCCTTGCCTTCTTTCTGCTGCTGTTCCATGACTTCCTTGCGGAAATACTCTTTTTCCTTGGCAATCACCTCGGTCGATATTTCTTCGCGGCAGACATAAACCGGATTCATGGCCGCAATCTGAAGGGATATTTCATGTAGCAGTTCCTTGAATTCTTCGTTATTAGCCACGAAATCCGTTTCGCAGCCCAGTTCCACCAGAACGCCGACTTTACCGTTGGAGTGTATGTAAGAGCCGACCCGTCCGGAGGTGGTCGTTTTCCCTTGTTTCTTTTCGGCCAGCTTGATTCCGCGGTGCTTTAAATAATCAAGAGCTTTTTCCATATCCCCGCTGCTTTCAACCAGAGCTTTTTTGCATTCCATTACGCTTGTCCCGGTTCTTTCGCGTAACTCTTTTACGGATTGAGCGCTTACTTCGGCCATTTTATATCTCCTTCATCCCGATGTAATCGGGATAAAATTATTAAAAATATCGTTAGAGCTGTGCCACGAGGTTTGCCATTTCAATCGCCGCCTCGGCTGCCTGCGCGCCTTTATTGCCTTTCTTGATTCCGGCGCGGTCGATGGCGTCTTCCAGCGTATCGGCCGTGATAATGCCGAATTCCACTGGAATGCCCGAAGCCAGGCTCACCTGCGCGATTCCCTTGGCGGTTTCGCTGGCAATGTAATCAAAATGGGGTGTGTCTCCCCGGATAATTGCGCCTAAGCATATGACCGCGTCGTATTTTTTCTTGCCGGAAATCTTCTGGGCGATAAGGGGTATTTCAAAAGAGCCGGGTGTCCAGACCACGTCGATATCAGTTTCCTTGACGTCATGGCGTACAAGTCTGTCGATTGCACCATCCAGAAGTTTCTTAGTCAGGAGTTCGTTGAAGCGGCTGACGATGATGCAGAAACGTTTCTTTTCACCGGACAATCTGCCCTGATAAACTTTACCCATTATTTTTCCTCCTTTGTTTTCTTGGGTTTTTCCTTTTCCAGCGGAGTCACTTTTACGGTTTTGGCGTGCGTATGGCCTTCGATAATCGCATCCGCCATCTGTTTTAAAACCAAGTTTATCGCGCGCATGCCGTCGTCATTAATCGGGATGACGATATCAACTCCGGTCGGGTCGCCGTCCGTATCGATTAATCCGATGGTCCTTATCTTCATCGCCTTGGCTTCCCTGATGGGGATTTTGCTGTCTTTATAATCAACGGCAATCATGGCGTCGGGTAGGCGTGCCATGCTTTTTATTCCGCTTAAGTTGCGTTTTAGTTTTGACAGTTCCCTGTTGAACATCGAGATTTCTTTCTTATTATACCTGGAAAGCGAACCGTCTTTTTCCATTGTTTCCAGCTCTATCAGCTTGCTCAGGCGGCTCCTGATGGTGTTGAAGTTAGTCAGGGTCCCTCCCAGCCAGCGTTCGCTCACATACGGCATGTTGCAGCGGGTCGCCTCGTCCTTGACCATCGCCTTGATTTGCTGCTTGGTCCCGACAAAAAGGACTATCCCGTTTTTCTTGGCTATTTCAGCCAGGTAATGCTGGGCAATGACCATCCCTTTTAAAGTGTGCTTGATATCGATGATGTGGGTCTTATTCTGCTTGCCGAAAATAAACTGCTTCATCCTCGGGTTCCAGCGGCTGACCGTATGTCCCAGATGGGCGCCTGCCTGAATTAATTCTTTGACCGATGCTAATTCCATTTTGTTCCTTTCAATATAATATTTTTGGAGATATCAAAATTATATATTACTTAATAGAGATGGTTGTGTCAACATAATTTTAACGTGTCAAATCCAGCCGTTTTCTTTGTACCAGAGGGCGGTTTTCCGGAAGCCTTCCTCAAGGGGAATTAATGCTTTAAAGCCCAAATCGCGGTGTGCCTTCTCTCCCGAACAGCCCCAGAGCATCTGGGTGAGTTCCCTTGCTTTCTGGCGGTTGAAAATGGGCGTTTCCGAACTGAAGATTGATAATAGCTCGCACAAAGATGCGGCCGTAGCCAAAAACCGGTCGGATAAATACAGGGTTTTCGCCTTTTGGCCGATTACCTTCTCGGTCAGGGTTGCCAGGTAATTTGTCTTGATGGTCTTCTCGTTGGTGATGAAATATGTCCCGCCTTTTGCCTTTGGATTCACGGCGGCGGATATAATGCCCCTGATCAAATCATCTATATGAACAAGGCTAACCTGCTTGGTCTTGGAAAAGACCGGTTTTACGCCCATTGATACCGCCTGGAAATAGAAATACAATCCCGTATCGCGCGGTCCGTATACCACCGGCGGGCGGATGATGGTTATCGGCATAAAATCCTTGTATTTTGTTACCTCCAGCTCGCCTTTGAGCTTGGTCTGGCCGTAATCCGTAATAGGGCAGGGCTTGGCATCTTCCGTATGGCAGATGTTTTCAGCGCATGGGCCGACCACCGCCAGACTGCTGATATGGATGAATCGGGATAGATTGCGGTTGTGTTGGAAAGTCGCCTCAATCAGGTTTTTGGCGGATATGTAGTTGCCTTTCTCGTATTCTGTGCGGTTGGGCGCCTTGATTGTTCCGGCGACGTTGTAGATGATGTCTTTTCCTTTGACCGCCTCAATGAGCGAATCCTTATCCGCCATCTCCCCGTAGATATAGTTGACCTTGAGATTGGAAAGCCATCTCAGGTTGCTTTGCTTACGCACCAGGCAAAAGACCTCATCGCCCTGTTTTATGAGGGCTTCGGCAAGGTGGCTGCCGACAAAACCCGTTGCGCCTGTGACTAAAACTTTCATTTGCGAATTATCTAACCATGAAAAGTGTAAATTGGCAATAAAAATACGGAACAGGGTTTTTATGAACAGGGACTTGTAAGAGACTTAGACGAGACTTGAATCCCGGAGATGTCATTCCGTGCTTGCCGCCTTTGGCGAGCCTCGCCTCTGGCGGGACACGGAATCCAGTATTTAAATTCTTCTCTGTATACCCTCCAGCTAATTTTCCTTTGACAATAGGTATCCATCGTGGTAGCATTCCTGGTAGCGGATTAAATATAAATAGACAGATGAATAAAGCAATTATTATCGGCGCGACCTCCGGTATCGGGAAGGAATTGGCTAAAATCCTATCCCAAAACAATTATGTTGTCGGTATCGCCGGCCGGCGGGAGGAATTGCTTTCCGAACTCCAAAAAGAAATCACTGCCAAGACATACGTTAAACGCATTGATGTCGCCCAACCCACAGCCGCCATGAACTCTTTAAAAGAACTGATTAATGACATGGGCGGAATGGATTTGCTGGTTATCAGCGCCGGGACCGGTTATATAAATCCGGAAGTTGATTGGGAAAAGGAAAAGGAAACTATCGATGTGAATGTTTCCGGCTTTACGGCGATGGCCAATGTCGGCATCCGGCACTTTTGCCAAGAGGGTTCCGGGCATCTTGTCGGGATATCCTCGATTGCCGCCCTTAGGGGGAGCGCAGAAGCCCCGTCTTACAATGCGTCAAAAGCGTTTCTGTCAAACTATCTTGAGGGGCTAAGGCAAAAAACGGCTAAGTTAAAACTGCCGATTATCGTCACGGATATCCAGCCGGGTTTTGTTGATACGGCAATGGCAAAAGGGGAAGGCTTGTTTTGGGTTGCTTCTCCGGCAAAAGCCGCGGCGCAAATATTCCGGGCCATTAAGCGCAAAAGGAAACATGCCTATATCACAAAACGCTGGCGGATTATCGCCTGGATGCTTAAGATTATGCCTGATTGGATATATAATAAGTTATAAATCATATAGAAACTAATGTGCCTCTTAGTCAAATAAGAAGTTGAGCTATATCGACAAGAGCGGTAAACAGGCCTGCCCGCCGTAAAACCTTTGAAGGCGGGTCTGGGAACCGACCAAATAACTCCCTGATAATCATTGAAATAAAAACCCCATAACTCAATCCTCCCCTTTTTCCCTGCGCACCTATGGTGGAGCGTGGGTAAAATCAAATAGTTTTGTCTGTATCCATATTATAAATAGGGGTGATGCCAACCGCCCCCAGGGGTGGGTATATTGCGTAACCGGGGTGGGTATATGGACTAATCGGGGTGGGGGCATCGCGTAGCTGGGGTGGGTATATGGACTAATGGGGGTGAGTGTATAGACTAACTGGGGTGGGTATATGGACTAACCGGGGTGGGTGTATGGTCTAATGGAGGTGGGTGTATGGACTAACTGGGGTGGGTGCATCGCGTAGCTGGGGTGGTGGGATATGGAGGCGGGGGTGGGGCTGCCCACCCCTCACCCTCCCCACCCCCCTTCTTGTTTGACATGTACAGCTAATCTTCTTTCCTGACAGAATTAATTAAAGAACCTATTTGTGGTCACTGCCGGTCTGTTTCTTACGACTGCGGTACGGATTAGAAAAACTCAAACATTACTTGCGTGAGCTTTATAAACGTGGTAAGCTTGCCCGACGAAGAGGCGGGGCTGATAAGAAGTGAATTAGGTGATCCCGCTGGGGCGGGACTACACTGTCGTTTCGTTAGTTAATTGGGAGATTAGAAGGAAGAAATTAGTTTTTAGATTTCTTTGCGTCTTTGCGGTGATAAAAATATGAATTTAAAACAACAAATCACGGCAGTCACCTTGTTTGAGCTGGAAGCGGAGAGCGGTAAAATAAAAGAACCCAAATACCGTGCCAAGCAAGTATTAGATTGGGTCTACCATAAAGGCGTAACGGATTTTAAGTCCATGACCAATCTTTCCGCTGAAAGCCAGTCCAAATTCGCCGAGAGCTTTGTTGTTATGTCTTCCAGGGTAAAACAGGTCTTTACTTCCAAAGACGGCACCAGAAAACTCCTGATAGGGCTTGCGGATTCCAATTGCATAGAAAGCGTAATCCTTTCCGACAGTGAACGCACGACGCTTTGCATCTCCACCCAGGCGGGCTGCCCGGTCAAGTGCCGTTTCTGCGCCAGCGGGCAAAGAGGACTGATTCGCTCTCTTAGCGTTGGTGAAATAGTAGAACAGGTGCTGCTAACGCAGAAATTAATCAATGACCAATTAGCAATGACCAATGAATTACGGATTAGCAATATTGTTGTGATGGGAATGGGGGAGCCGTTCCTTAATTACGATAACCTCATAAAAGCATTGACCATACTTAACGCCGAGTGGGGAATGGGGCTGGGCTTAAACCGCATCACGGTCTCGACTGTCGGCATACCGGATAAAATCCTCCAATTCGCCAAGGAAAAGGTGGCGACTAATTTAGCCATTTCGCTCCACGCGCCCAATGACGAACTACGCTGTCAAATTATTCCCATGGCGGACAAGATAAAGATTAAAGAAATAATCAAATCCGCCGGCAAATACCGAGGGCTTACCCATAAAGACGTCACGCTTGAATACCTGATGATAGACGGATTCAATACCGGCAAAGACCATGCCGAGGGACTCGCCAAACTCGCCAAGGAATCGTGGAGCAAGATAAACCTGATTGCGTATAACGAAGTCAAAGGCTTGCCTTATAAATCGCCTTCATATAAGGCCATCGAGCAATTCCAGAATATCCTGAAAGCGCAAGGGATAATTGCCATGCTGAGGAAAAGCAAGGGTGCCGATATCGCGGCGGCCTGCGGACAGCTGGCGATGAAGGGGAAGTAAGATTCACCGGTGCGAAGCCTCCCCTGACAGGGGACAAAGGCGCAAAGATCGCAGAGGGGATTATTTATTTTCTTATGATATTTTCCTTGAACTCTTCAGGAATATTTGGGTCTTCTTCGACCATATAAGACAACTTCCCGTTTTGGTTAACTGCTTTAACAGCTCCAAGCTTTGCCAAGACATTATATTTGCCTAATTCCCTAAGGTGTTTTCCGATTTCAACTACTACATTTTGATCATTCTCTTTTCGAACGAATAAATCACCACGATAGTACTCGACAGGAATAGCAACTATTTTTAATGAAGACTGTTCGTTATAACATATTCCAAGTTCAGTTCGATGCAGTCCGCTACCCGAAGAATAAGTAAATATGAGTTCGGCTTTTCCGTTATTATCTAAATCGGCTACACACATGGATTGAAGCCCCTCTCCCCCGAAACCAGTAGCAAGGAAGAAAACCTGATTTTCTTTAATGATGAACGTGTCAAGCCCACGAACATCCGCGTTGGGAGTGCATTTGAATACTTTAAACCCCAAGCGTTGGAATACTTCGGGTGTGGTTATTTCTGTAATTGGAATTTTAACATTCGAGTTCATGTTAGGAGTTTCTTTAAAAGCATACTCCCGAATCAATTTAGAAGCTTTATCAAGTTCAATTCTATCAGAATCTAGTTTGGGCGATTCTTCTGTTACATTTGTATCACATCCGATTATCCCGACCAGGAACAATAAAACAAAAACTATTTTCTTTCCTGTCTTCATGGCTTTCTCCGCGCTCTCTGTGCCTCTGTGGCAAGTATGGTTTTATTCTATCTCGAACTGTTCCAGCCCCTCAATCGCGGACATATCCTTGGAGAGTTTATCCAAATCGGTTTTTTCCGGTATTGTCACCAGTGCGTTTAGCTGGACCTTGTGTTCCACGATGAGTTTATTCAACCCAAGGTTATGGATAGTGATATCATAATCATGCAGGACTTTTTCCACACTGCCGATGATGCCTTTGGCGTCCTTTGCCGTGACGAATACTTTTTTATAGATTCTGCCGATAATGATTCTCTTTTCCAGTTTTTCAAGGAGATACAAGGTAAAAAAAGAGATGAAGGTTACCAAAACCGCCGGCAGCCATAAAGCCGCTCCGGCGGCCAGCCCGATTCCGGCAACAGTCCATAAGCAAGCGGCTGTGGTCAATCCGCGGACAGAGATGCCGAACCTAAGAATCGCGCCGGCGCCCAGGAATCCGATTCCGGTTACCACCTGCGCGGCGATTCTTGAGGGATCAGAAACACCATTACTTAGGCGTGTCATTTCCATGGAAACAATCATTATCAATGCCGAGCCCAGGCAGACGATGATATGGGTGCGCAGTCCGGCAGGCTGATTATGGAGCTCGCGTTCGAATCCGATTACCCCGCCCAGAACCGTGGCTACTGCCAGTCGGATAACGATATCTAAATCTGTCATATCAGTTTATACTCTACATTTTTAAGCCGGTAAAATCAAGAATTCTTAACAGGGATTTAATGAGACCCTTAAGAAGCAGAATCTTTTTCTAAGCCCCTTTCTTCCCCCTTTGCAAAAGGGGGATAAGAGGGGGATTTTATACATTTCGTAAAAGCCTTCCCGCCTAAGCGGGATCACTGTTAATAAATTATTTCCTCTTATAAAACGGATTTGCCCGTTCCACGTATTCACAAGTCATTTTCTTATCCGCTTCCGGGATAGCCAGTTCAAAGGGTATTTCCACGGCATTAACGACGCGGCTGACCAGTTCCAGCCCGAATTGCCCCAGGAGTTTTAGTCCTTCCGCTCCCATCAGATGCATGCCGTCAAGAGGAGTATGTCCGGCATTACTGCTGTAGCGGTTAAGCGCGAATGAAGGTATGCCGTTTTCATTAAAGGGAATATTATCGCTGGAATAAGCTAAATGGCGCACGTCCATGGAAAACCCTTTTTCCTTGGCAAATGAGTCTATAAAATTAGCCATGGCTTCAGTCCCGCAGATAAGCGCGCTGTTATTGCCCAGAACCGTGCCGGCAAGGTCAACATTAATGACCAGTTTTACCTGTTGGTTTTTAATGGAGACCGGCAGTTTTGGCGTAACAAGCTCTTTCTTGTGCTTTTCCACATACGCCCAACTGCCTTTTAATCCCATTTCCTCGCTGCCGAACCAGATAAAGATAAGGGTGCGCTTGGGTTTATTCACGGCAAAATAACGGGCGAAATCGGCGATGGTTACCGAACCGCCTCCATTATCAGCGCAGCCCGGCGATTTATTGACGCTATCGTAATGGGCGCAGATGATTATCTTTTCATTGGGTAATTCGGTCCCAGGGATAGTAGCGATGATATTGCGCGAGGTGGCTTTCATCTCTTTCTGCAGGGAAACCAGATGCGCTAATTTGGCGCCTTTCTGGATTATTTCCAATGCATCATAATATTCTATCAGAACCGAGGGAATCTTGCCGTATGCCTTGGTAAAGAGGTCGTTCTGTTTAAGGTTCGGTAATGCGGCAGAAGGTCCGGTGACGCGGATTAATGCCTTGGCGTTGTTTTTACGCAATTCCTGGTAAATGGTTTTGGTGATGGCATTATAGCTTATGACGAGTTTGTTCTTCGCGTCCTTTAAATCTTCCGGGGTGGAAGAAACGAGATGGGCTAATCCGGCTTTGATTCCTTTGGCCGGGGTTGAGCCGCTGTTCCCCATGACAGATACTTTATATTTCTTACGGTACGGGCTTAATACTTCCAGCGAGGCGGAAATATCCTTGAATGTCTGCATTTGGAAAGTTTCTTCCCTGGCAGCCAAGCCAATGGATTTCAAGTATCTTTTCAATAAGTCCGCCGCGGCTTTTTCCTCTTTGGTTCCGCCCAGGCGCGGGAAGGCAATTTGCTTGAGTAACCGGTAGGCATTTTGCTCGTTAAATAGAATAGCCATACTTTTTATTCCTTTCTTAATATAAATATCGGATTGGAGATGATTTTGCCTCCGAATTCGTCCGTGATATCGAGGCGATAGTATAGCTTTTGCCCGGACGGTGCTTTATCGTCCCGGAATGAGGTTTCGAAAGGCAAGGGTTCGTTATATTCTTTTATGAGTTTTCCCTGGCGGACGAGTTTTACGGTAATGTGTCCGGCTTTATGAGAGTTTACTTTTATACGGATGATTGGTTTGCCTTCGCAGGCTAATTCCTCGCCGCTTAAAGCGGCGTTCTGAGGGCTTTGGCTGTTCTGAATGGTAAAGCGTTCCAGCGAAATAGTCGACTCCTTGCGCGGTTTGAGAACGGTATACATCCTGCCTGATTTTAAGGCGTCGATGACTGCACTATAGGATTTCGTTTTGAGTAACAATACTGTTTGTATAAAGTCAATTTGTTTATTGCCGTAATCATCGAGTTCCCCGATTGCCCATACGGGAGATTTCCTTTTTCCCTCGCAATATTCCTTTAGGACGGTATCCCAGGTTCCGCCGATACGGCCGGCTTTCTGGTAGCCTTCGGATAATATGGCAAAGCCGGTGTAATCAACTGTATTAAGAAGCGATTCCACATAAGATTTGGTTTCAATCGCCACGCCGCCGGTATTCCATTTTTCCTCTGCCTCGGGATGCGCCCAGAAAGTAAGTCCTCCGTTTTGCCTGACGTAATCTATCAGTTCCTGATATGGTTTGTCTCCCGCATCGCCGTGGTAGGCATCGAAAGAGGAATATCCGCTTGCCAAAGCAGGTAGTTTTTCATATGCTTCTGCTTTATTCAACCCGATTACCAGCATATGTTTACCGCGGTTATAGAGTGTCAATTCGCATTGGTTTTTATCAAGGGACTCAATCAAAGAGCACGGGGTTTTCTTTACGAAAGAGCCGGTCCAGTAATAAAACGGAGTGGATTCGACTCCGTCTATAAGCAATACATCCGGAGAGCTTTTTCCGAAAAGGCCAAGATAATTTTCCGTTCCGTAAGTAATAACGGAATCCTTGGCGACCGTCTTTCTGGCCAGCCAGCGCAGGGGATGGATGGAGTATTCATAGCTTAAATTATCATGGTCGGTGATAATCATGGCTTGGATATTATTTTCTTTGGCAAGCTTGATATAATCATCCGTCGACCTGGTTCCGTTGCTGACCGTGGTCTGGAGATGAATCACGGCGTTTACAAGTTTGTAATCATCTGGCTGTTCCGGTTTAGTTTGGGAATTGGCTCGGAAAACAGGCAGGAACAGCGATATTAAGGTTACACAACTTAATGTGATAATGACCCTGAAGACGTTCCGCGGGAAGCTGGTCATTTAAATAATGTTACGCAGTTATTATGCCGGTAACCTTTACCGTGGTATATTTCTGGCGGTGTCCTCTTTCCACCCTTAGGCCGGTGCGCCTGTGGAACCTGATGCTGGTGACCTTGGGCGCTTTGATTTCGCCTTCCACTTTTGCCTTGACGGTGATACCGCTCAGTAAAGGGGCGCCGATTTTTACATCGTTGCCGTCGACATAGAGAAGGATTTCCTTGAATTCTATCTCATCGCCCGGCTTGACGTTTTTCCGTTCGAGATTAAGTTTAAGGCCTTCTTTTACCTCGTATTGCTTGCCGCCGTCTTTGATAATTGCTAATTTAGATTTAACATCTTTAACTTCTTTTACCATAATCAGCTCCTTGAATTGATTGTTTCTGTTCTTAAAAGGCTTATATAGTATATAAATTAAGCCGCAAGTCAAGTAAAATAACCATGCGGAAGTTTTCACCACGGAGACACAGAGTTCACAGAGGCTGGATAATCTTATTGCTAATTTACTCGGTGTTCTCGGTGCCTCTGCGGCTAAATTGATTTTGCGATATAAGCGGCCGCTTGCTTGCTTAAAGAGGGATAAATCGGGAGCGATACCGCGGTTTTGTAGATATATTCGGTGACCGGGAATTGCCTGGGCGAGAGCCCAAGATAGCGGTGCAGCGGCTTAAAAACCGGGCGCTTGGCTTCTATTCCTTTTTTATGCAAGCGGGTAAGGAATTCAGATTGTTTCTTGACGCCTACTATATACCTGAGCCAGGATGGGTGGCTTTCCCGGCGCACTGCCTGGCGGTACATGATACCGGTATTGCCGGCTAAGGCGTTATCATAGAGGCGGGCTATTTCCCTTCTCCTTTTAATGAAGCTGTCCAGTTGTGCTAACTGGCTTAAGCCGAGCGCGGCTTGCCAGTCGCCCATCTGGTAATTATAGCGTGTGATGTAGTCAGCGCGGTTATCGAACTCGCGCAGGTTTTTTATCCTTTCAGCCAGTCTTTTATTGTTTGTCGCGACCATTCCGCCGTAACCGGTTGCCAGCATCTTGGTGGCATAGAAAGAGAATATGGAAAGCGCGCCGAAAGAGCCGAGTTTCTTGTTGTGATAATCGGCGCCGATACCGTGGGCGCAGTCTTCGATAACCGGAATCCCTGTTTTAAGGAATTTGGAGATATTGGCGGCAAATCCGAAGATATGCGGCACGATAATCGCCTTGGTGTGTTTGGTTATTTTCCGCTTGGTAGACTCAATGCAGATATTGAAATCCGAGCGGGCGATATCAACCGGAACGGGTTTGGCATGGCAGTAATTTACGGCATTCAGGACGGCCGTGCAGACATAAGAGGGGAAAATTACTTCATCGCCTGATTTGATTCCCAGAGAAAGCAACGCCAGGTGTAAAGCGCTTGTGCCTGAGTTTACGGCAAGGGCGTGTTTTACCCCGATATACCGCGCCATGGATTTCTCAAAATCAGCCGTTACTTTCCCCTGGCTTAAGTAGCCGCTTTTCAGCGCGCGTCCGGCGCTTTTAGCATCGCGTAACGTTATCGCCGGTTGTGAATGGTCAATCATAAGGGTATTATTAGACAAAAAACCGGCAGCGTCAAATAAATACAGACAGTTCCGTATCCCGCGTATGCTTTTGGGAAAAAGGTTTTGGCAGGCGGTTTTATTTGTCTTCAATAATTATTTTGGGCTGTGGTATTTTGTCCTTGGGAATACATGGGTCATTATCCGGTCCCACCAATTTGGTCCATTGCTGCAGGATGCGGCCCCAGCAATCTATGCCCGATGCTTCGTGGTTTTTTTCATGGCAGAATTGCGGGTCTTTGGACCAATCGCCGTCTTTTGCCAGTCCGCGCATCACGCACGAGCGGCAGAGATTATTCGGTTTCTTTTCATCATCCAGCCCGAATGCGGCATGACCGAATTCATGCAGGAAAGTATACCTATCCACTTGGCCCGGAATCCGGAAAGTTGCCACAGAGCCTTTGCCGCCTAATGAAGAGCGGGCGATATTAAAATCAGAACTGTGGGCATAGCCTTTGGGGATAAGGACATTTCCAGCAGATGATTTGTCGGTAATCGTGATTTCGGCGATATAGAACTGACCCCTGGTTCCTTCCCAGAGATAGGCGGAAGCGGCGGTTATTCTGTCCCCGAACTCCTTTAGTGTTTTCTCGTCGACATCGTCTTCAAACGCGGCTTTAAGCGTGAAAGCATATCCGCCTTTTTTCATCAGGTCCTCGAATTTCGCACTTTCAACCCAGGTTCCTTCAAACCTGACCATACCTTTTTCCGTCATGACTTCTTTCTCCGGGCGCCATTTGCCGTTATCATCTTTAATATACCCCAGCTCTTTTCTGGCTTCCTTATGGTCCGGGTCAAGCTCAACTGTTTTTTCCCATTCCTGCTTTGCTTCCTTTTGCAGCCCGTGTTCATTGCACCATTTGCCCAATTTGTAGTGTTCGGACGCGGTATCTTTTATTTTCTGCTTCTTTCCCTCATAGGTTTCCCACGGAGGAGGGGCTTTCAGTATCTGCTGGATATCTTTCTGTAGGATGGTTTTTTTCTCGCCCGGGTAGGTTTCAACGACTATTTTTTCCTTATCGGTTTCCAGTATTTTCCCTTCAATCGTTATCTGCTTTTTGGTTTTCGGGTCCTTTTTCTTCAGGATAACCTCATCCGCCCGGCAAAAATCGCCTGAGATTAATACTCCGGCAAGGAATAAAAGGAGCAAGGGCAAAAGCTTATTTCTCATTGTTTTCTTCCGGCGCGTTTCCGGCCGGCTTTTCATCCGGCTTTTTCAGTTCATTGAGCTTCTCTTTTGCGTCATTCCAGGCGGATGTCCCTTCGAATTGATTAACGATTTCTTCAAGCAATTTAACGGCATCTTCCGTTTTCTTCGCTTCTATTTTCTTCAATGCCTGTTTGTATTTATCCGAGGCGATTTTATCAAGCTTCTTCAATTCCGCCTCGGCTTCTTTCTGTATTTTATCCTCTTTCTTTTCGTCTTTCCCATCTTCCAAAATAGATATAATCCTGTTAAAGCAATCAAGGGCGTCCAGATAGCGGTTTTCCTCCGCGGCTTTTTTGCCGCGTTTGAGCAGGTTATCTGGATTGTTGAGCCGTTCCGCAAACTTTGTAAAGACCCAGGGGATAGCTTTATCATCCAGCTTATGGCCGACACCGGCCATCGTATGCATTTCGGTATCGCATTTCTGGGCCTTCAGCATTTCATAAGCGCTTTTGCATTTGGGGTAATTGGTGTCCATATCGCCGCAAACGACCATAAGCGCCATGCTTTTGCCCACTCCCGGCGCAAAGGGAATCGGGCTCATCAGGCCAAGACCGCGAAACATTGTGTTATGCTTGAACCCGACAAAAGAGGTCATGAACCCGCCCGCGGAAAAGCCGGCAAGAAACATCCTGTCCGGGTCGACCTTATAGTTTTTGCTTACTTCTTTGATGGTATTCATAACCATTTCTTCGTCGAATTCCTTCCATGCCGCCCCGGAGGATTTGACCGCCACCAGGATATATTTGTTCTTGCGCGCTTCGCTCATAAAAAGGGTGATAAACTGCTGCGCGGTGCCGTTGGTTCCGTGGAAGACAACCATCATGGGCCAGCTCCGGTAAGGCGTATAATCTTCCGGGACATATATCCAGTATTTGGATTTCGGCTTGTCAAGCTCCGCTTCAAAAGGCCCGCTTGTTTTAGGAGACTTGTCTTCTCCGTGCAAAACCGTTACCGTCGCCGGTGATATTCCGCATAAAACAACCGCCAGCAGTAAAACCAGTTTTTTCACCATATAATCCTCCTTGCTTTCAAAAATATTTTTGCACTATTATAAACAAATAAAGCGAAGTAATTATTCCCGTACGCTGCTGTTTACGGGGGTTTTTATGCCGCGGGCGTTTTATGGAATGTCGGTTTTAGCACCGGTTGTGAATGGTCAATCATATTATGTTAATTTCCGCTTAGCGACCATCCTTTTGTTGTCGGGTCGTTTGCGGGCCAGCAGTCTATCCCGCCCGGAACGCCTCTTTTATCCTGGGCGGCAATATTTTTCAGTATTCGGCTGGCACGCATTTTTACCTCAGGGTCTTTTGCGTCTTTTTCTTTTTCCAGGAGTTCCTTGGCCGGTTTACCCATTTTAGACAGGGTTTCCTGGGCTTTTTCGCGCGCTTCCCAATCTTCAGCGCCCAGCTGGCTGATAAGTTCTTTGATCTTCTTTTCCTGTTCAGGAGAAAGCTTTATTTTCTTATTAGTCCTTGGTTCGGTTACCGGCCCGAGGTCTTTAGAATAAACATCGCCTCTTTCATTAGAGATAAAAGTCCGGATTCCGCTGACCCCGTATTCCGCCGGGAAGGCGCAAAATCCGAAAAGGTAATCATTCGCGCAAGCCGTGGCGGTTCCCGCGTAAACATTTATATTATAAGGCGTGCCCGGTTCGGATTCTTTCAGCGCTTTGAACCAATAGCCTGCCTTTGGCCCGCAAGTAGATTTGATTGCGTTCCAATCTTCAGTGATATTCGGTGCGATTATGTCATCAGGATGTGAATTGGCGTCAGCTTTTGCCAGATCGAGTGTTATATACATTGACATCCTTCCGCCTTTCAGCATGCGATACAATGCCGAAACATCATAGGTCCAGTAATCTGTCTTACCCGTGCCGGACATGGCGGTTTGCCTCCACACGCACTCTGCCGCATGGATGGCTTTTAAGCTGCCAATGGCGACTGTTTCATTGGCTTCCATCCGGTCGGATTTTCTGGGCGCTTTGGCGTCCGCGATAACCGCCACTTTCCATATTTCATTTTCTTTTACCAGATTTGCTTTTTGGTGCCGGCAATCCTCTTTTCCTTTCACCACGAAATAAATGGCGATGTGTTGGTCGTTATCGCCTTGCTCTGTTTTTATGATTACGCAGGGAGAAAAGGCCGCGTTTTTATAGGCCTCTATCTTTTCATCAGTCGATGCTTCCTTAAACAGTTTGAGATTGTTTGATTTTATGGCGCAGCGGAACTTGAATAATGCGCCTTCCGGTGAGTTTTCGAATTCCGGTTCGGACCAGGCGAATTCGGCAGAGCAATTCGGGCATTTTCCGCCAGAGGCGGACCAGCCTTCGGCTGGGGGCGCCACGGTCAGGGTGCATTCCGGGCAGTAAGGCTCAGCATCCTGTATGCTCCATTGGACGGATGGCTTTTCCGGCGGGGTTGGTTTATCTTCAGCCCGTATCAATAATCCGCCGGCTAATAATCCAAAGATTAAAATTGTTGATATCTTTTTCGCCATAAAACGGCCTCCTTAAATCGCAAGATGGTATTATTAGACAAAAAGGTCGTATCGTCAAATAAATACGGGAATTTGAGAATTCGGTTTAGCTTGACTGCATGATTGTTTTCGATTAAAGTGGTTTTCGCTATGGAACAAGCTGAGTTTTACAAGAACCTTCTGGATAACCTTTCCGAAGGCGTTTATTTCGTGGATAAGGAGCGGAAGATAAACTACTGGAACAAAAGCGCCCAGCGCATTACCGGTTATGCCGAATCCGAAGTCCTTGGCAAGCGCTGTTCGGATAATATCCTGATGCATATAAATGAAAAAGGGCAAAATCTCTGCGGTGGTTTGTGCCCGCTGGCAGAAGGTATATCCCGCAACCGCAACTGCAATAAGGAGATCTTTCTTTACCACAAAGACGGGCACCGGATTCCGGTTTCCGTCCATGTGACGCCGATAAGGAATGAGAAAGGCGGAGTAATCGGCGCGGTCGAGGTTTTCAGCGACAATTCTGATAAGATGATTGCCATCCAAAGGGCACAGGAGCTGCAACAGATTGCCTTCCTCGACCCGCTTACCGGAATCGGGAACAGGCGTTATACGGAAATCACCCTGCGCGCCAAGCTGGACGAGCTTAAGCGGTATAAATGGAGTTTCGGGGTTATTTTCGCGGATATAGATAATTTTAAAAAGGTGAACGATACCCACGGGCATGATATCGGAGATGAGATTCTGAAGATGGTTTCCAAAACCATGGCAAGCGCTTTGCGGTCGTTTGATTTCTTGGGCCGGTGGGGCGGCGAAGAATTCGTGGCGATTGTGGTCAACTTGGATAAAAAAGAACTTTATGGCATTGCGGAAAAACTGAGGCACCTGGTGGGGCAATCCGGCCTTAAGCTTCAAAAGGAAAACCTGACGGTAACGATTTCATCCGGGGCTGTTCTGGCGCGTTCCGATGACACCATTAGTTCGCTTATAAAACGGGCGGATAAACTGATGTATCAGAGCAAGACTAACGGCAGGAACCGGGTGACGATGGATAAATAAACTTAGGAGAGATATACAGCAATCTAATGATTCAAAACACGAGAAGAAGAACAAATAAACGAGAGAAATTTCCGTCGATTCGGTGTCACCGTTCCTGATATGGAGCCGTGGAAATTTGGGACACGTCCTGTTTTCCGGGTGAAAATCGGCCTGTCTGTCCCGACGTTCGTCGGGGCACAGGCAGGCGTTATAATAGTCTTGCAATAAAAGAGTTATATCGGTGGGAAGTGTCCCGAAATTCTCCGAAATTCTGTCCCGAAATTCGAAAGACGAAGACAATGCCGACGAAAGGAGGCGTAATATGGCACGAGTGTACTGCCTTTGACCATTTGGGACATTTGACCATGGAAATAGGTTGACCTTTTTACGACTTAATCAACCTGTTTTAGCGCTGCTTTCCTGCCAGTT
>JAGVQN010000079.1 GCA_020051675.1 Candidatus Brocadiia bacterium | reverse complement strand
TTATCGGTTACGATTTCTCCGTTAATGATTTTCTCGCGGTTGATACTGTTGGAAGCGATTTGAGTATAACCGATATCGTAATCCTTTATTTTCGCGCCCGTCACCGCCTTGTCTTTTATCTTGGCGGTCTCTACGGAATCCGTGGCAAGCTTCGGGGCAGTTACATTAGCGTCGGCAATCTTTGGTGTCGTAACTGCGCTCGGCGCTAATTTACCGCCGGTAACATTGCCATCACGGATATTATCGCTCTCAACCGCATTAACGGCTATCTTTGAGCGGACAATCGCTCCGTCCTTTATCTCGGCGGTTTCTATTGGCGGGGCAATCGGTCGTGTAATCGGCGAAGGCACCACGATAGGTAAAATCAATTTATCCTGCGAGATGGTGGCGTCCGCTATCTTCGCTCCGGTAATGGTTTTGCCCTTTATCTTGGCGGCGGTAACCGCGCCGTCTTTCAGTTTCACCTCGGTAACTGCACCGTCTTTTATCTTATCTATGGTCACGGCATTCTTGGCGATTCTGGATTCCGTTACCGCATAGGTCGCGATATGGGATGTCTTTACTTCTAATGGTTTCAATGTCATAAAATAAATTACCTTTCTGCCACAAAGACACCAAGACACAAAGGGGGTTTTTATTACATCTGTCTTAGTGCCTTTGTGTCTTCGTGGCTAAATTTTATTTTTCTAATTCTAAAAAGAGCAATTGTTCTTCTGATTCTGCTTTCTTGATACCCGCTTCAAGCACTGCAATCTCGGCATTAAGCCGATTGACAATGAGTTTGCGCTTACTAATACTGGTCAGGGCAAACCGATACGGCTTTTCTTCCATCAGGGCGCAGATTACCCGGTTTTTCCGTTCCTCTTCCGACGCCATTTTGTTTTCCGGTAATTCAATTATCTTGAGATAAGCCAACGCCCTAAGTTGTTCTATTCCCTGTTCACGTAACCTAATTGTATGATCCTGTAAGAACCGTTCGGCGGCTAACTCGGATAATTTTAACCCGGAGGCATAGGCCTGTTCAATCAGTTTTAAGAGTTTTTCCCCTGGTTTTGAGACGATTTTGTAACGCACTTCTAACCCCCTGTTTTTGGGTCTCTAACCCCCTATTTTGGGGGTTGTGTTTTTGCATTTAGAGACGGCTTATACCCCCATCAGAACCCCATCAAACCCCGGTCAGAAAGGGGTTACCGGAGGGGTAGCCCCTACCCCCCTCCCCCGAACCGGCTACTATTATCGAGTCTAACCCCTGCTGTCATCGGGTCTAATCCCTACTGTTATCGGTTATACCGGCTACTGTCAGCGGACAAACCGGCTACGATTATCCCTACGGGAGGCAGTAGCTCTCGGATAAACTGGCAACTGTTCTCCCGATAAGGCGGGACTATTCTCCTTGAATAGACTTAAGTTCTCCCAGAGCATCCTCGGCTCCTTCCCACTTCTCGGTTATTCTCTTGTTCTCTAATCCCAGATAGACGTTAAGACAGAGGGAAAGCAGAATAATCATTATCAAGATGATGAAGATAATTTTTCTCATCTTTTCTCCGCTTATACCGTAGAAACTTTGACTTCCAGATATTTCCTGCCATCAACGATAATCCAATCACAATGGCTCGCCCCGCCTGTAATAAACGGCGTATATGCCGGCAGTTGCAAGCCCTTGATAATGGCATTGTTCTTATCGTTTTCAGATGCCATCACCGCGGCGTCCCAGTCTGTCTGGACGAGGATTCTGCCGGATTGGATAAGCCGCTGGACGAGGGCGGATTTAAGGGTGGGTCTCGAGATAGTAACATTAACCGGACCGCCGGAAATAATATGGTCATCGCCCCGGAGATGCCTGATGACTGTCGGGTCGCCGGTCATCCAGAATGAAGCGATGCCGACTACGCCCGCGCCTAACTCGGCCATCGCGCCGGTAAATGCAAGCACCTTACCCATCTGGATAGAATAGACCTCGTTCTTGGCATCAACCGCCTCGCGAAACCGCTTATTTACCTCGCCGTTGACGGTTTCAAACATATGGTCAATACTGGTTCGGTAATTCGGGTAGGCATCCATTATCTTCTCCTGCTGTTTGCGGACTAACTGGTCGCGGGTCAAATCCGAACGTGAGACAAACGACGGGTTCAAGACCGAGGCATAACCGGAAGCCGAAGGACCGGCAATCTTGGTTTTGTAATCATATTCGGTGCCGATGGACTTGACCAGCTTCTGGTAGATAATCTCCGAGACGTCCTTCATGACCAGGGCGCGCTGTTGGAGCATGAGAGGCGGCGACTCCGATAAAGCTGTCGGCACCATGAACTGCGCATGCGAAACGGTTGTGGGCATAACTGCCTCCTTTCTTATTACTCACTTCTGATAATTCTTTTCCACGAAATCAGCAATGGCGTCAACAAGGCGCTCTACGGCTTCCGTCATATTGCCTCCGAACGCGCCTGTCGCCACACCGCCTCCGGCTATGCCTCGTGCGATGATTGTGCCGTCCTGGCTGGTAAACTGCACTTCAACGATAATTTTACCTTTTCCTACCCCATAAACACCGAGCAGACATCTGGCCGTTTTGCTTCCGGGATGGAATTCAACCATTCCCCCCTCAAGAATCAGCTTTTCGCCTATCTTGGAAACGAAAAAGCCTCTCTCTATGAAACGGGCTTGGAGCCTGGGAGAAAGCGCGGAGGTAAACTTACGGGCGTCGGCTTGTTCTTCCGCAGATAACTCCTTGAAATTATTCATATCAATCTGGAATTCCTTGACCTCGATTTCGCTGAAGCTGTTAAACGGCTTTGAAGGGGATTGCTGGACGGTAAAGTATTTTGCGTTGCAACCCATTAGCCCCATGCCCATGAGTAAAATAAGACAAGCCAATCCCGATATCTTCGGTCGGGACGTTTTATTTTTCATCATACATCCTTTCTGAATTATTTCTTGTCGGGGTCAGTTTTTTTATGGTCATGGTAATGTAATCGATACTTCGTTCGAGTAACTACTCAAATACGGTTCGACCGTAATACTGAGCGCTCTGACCTTGAAATACCAGGTTTTGGTGCCTGAACTAATTGCATCAAGAGTCAAAGTATCTACATAGGCTATGGTTTCATTTGCGCCAGCCACGACAGCATCTTCAATGTATCCGCCGCCCAATGGTTTTATGGAAACGGCAAAATTATCTTCATTATTCGAATTATCCTGCCAGGTAAACTTAACCGCGGGCAGGCCGGAATAAGTGGTTAAAGTAGCTTGAAGATTAGATGGAGCGGCAATCGCCGGCGCACTACCGCTGCTACCGCTGGAGGTGTCTCCACCACCGCCCGACTTATTGCACATCCCGCCGTAACCAAGCGAAGTGATAGCTAACAGCAAAACAAATAATAGCCTTTTCACGATAAAGCCCCTCCTGCTTATTTTTGTTTGGGTGGAAGTTGAAAATTTACAGATTCTATACTTAAGTTAAACCAGGCTCCGTCTGCAATATCAATTATCACCCCAATAATACCGCCAATAAGAGCATTTCCAATAAACCAGCCGTTAAAAACTTTTCCGATATGCTGGGTATCCGGGTCATACCCGTCTTTTGTTGCCGTGCATGTGTAGGACCGTCCCTTTGCCAATTTCGCGGTAAAAGGGGTGGTACCGGTTGTTCCGCCTGGCGCAATGACGACCTTTGCACCAGCAGGGTTAGAATTAAAATTAACCTGTTGTGAGGTTCCTGTTATGATAGAAGCGCATCCCATTGCCAAAAGCGGGATTAATCCTATTGTTAAGACAATCATCCATTTTATCTGGTTCATCGTTTTATTCCTCCCTTTTTATTTATTCATTATATATATAACTTCTCTACTGCTTTCGTTAAGTCCTCGTCAAACACATCCGCATAGACCTGCGTAGTCTTGATGCTTGAATGGCCTAACTGTTTCTGGACAAGCCGCAGGTTATAGCCGCTCGCCCGGTATAAATGGCTGGCGTATGTGTGCCGCAGGTGATGGAAAGAATGACCGCTGATACCGGCACGTCTTGCCACCCGTTCAAATACCCGCTGGATTGTTCGCCTGCTTATGTGTTTACCGTTCTTACCTGCCTGACCGGCAGGTAGGTCTGATTTTCCGCCAATGGCGGATCCGCCCCCGCCTGCCATATGGCGGGCAGGTATGGCGGAAAACAGGGGGTCGTCTGTCCCTGTTTCTTCACCTTTTGCCTCCTTATATTTCAAGTAGTTCATAATAGATTCCTTGAGTTCTCCGTTCCCGCCAAAGGCGGGTCCGCCTCTGGCGGAAAACCGGACTAATCTCGACTTACCGCCTTTACCATGACGAACGGTTAATGACGAAATTTCGATTCCTAACGAGATATCACCGCATCTTAAGTCCGCAACCTCCTTTACCCTTAAGCCTGTTAGCAATCCCAAGTTGATAATTAACAAATCCCTCGGCTGTTGGCACGACCGTTTTAACCGCTTGATTTCCTCATCAGAAAGGAACTTTCGTCCATCCAATACCCATTGCAACACTTCGTGCTGAACGCTCTCAGTGTGAAGCATATTCAAGCCTCCTCTTTTTCAAGCAGTTTAGCACTTTTCAAGCATTATGAAAAGAGGCATTGAAAGATAATGGGGTGTCACCTTTCGGTAGAAAGGTGACAGGGCATAGGATATGATAATAAGATTTAACAGCTTATATGATAGGAAGTTAGGAAAGGTGATACAAAGGAGACATACAACCCCCATAATCCCCCTTAACAAAGGGGGACTAAGAGGGGGTTGTTTCTTTGCGGTGAGTATAACCCGTTAAGTAACAATGAATTAGATGTGTTAAAGGAGGTGATTACCAAATAAAAAGCCTGTCACCTTTCTACCGAAAGGTGACAGGCTCAAGAAAATCGCTCCGCGACCCCCTACGGGGACTCCCTATAATGGGTGCCCCCGAAGTAAAGCGGAGCGGGGTAACTTTAATACGATTTTCAGTGGTTAGGACTATAGTCCTATACCATGAAAACTGTTATACCTATAACCGACTATAAACGATAATTATGAATCTGTCAAGAATTTATTTAGATAATTTTGAAATAAACTGCTGGGTGGAATTAAATACATCCCTGACAGTATCTACATGATGAAGTAATCCCCGATAATAACCGGCGATATGGAGTTCATCGTAGAGGTCATTAAACTGACTAAACAGTTTTCCGTTATGCACGGAAATATATTTACGCAGGGCTTGCTGGTATTGTTCAAATGACTTGGGCAATTCTTTCCGGCTTAAACCGCGAGCGACTAAGTATTCATTGATGGCTTCAAGGACGGCGAGGTATGCCGTGCCGCAGGCTTCACGGACCGGTTTAGTGTCTGTATAACGACGCCCTTCACGCGGGGCTTTCCGCAGGATGCCCCTGGCATTATTAAGATACCTAATTGCTTCTTTCATACATTAATATAATACCCGATAATTATAAATCTGTCAAACAATATTTTGAATTTTGGCAGGTTAATTCCGAGACAGCCTATCTATCTCAATTCTATATACTATCCCTAATTATACCTAACCACCTCCTTTCCATTCTTCACCTTCCTGCTGGGCGTCTTTAAGCTTTTGCTTCGCGTCTTTCAGTTTCTGTTCCGCGGCTTTAAGATTCTGCTCCGAGGCTCTAAGGTTACTTTGCGCCTTGAGATGCGCATCATAGGAATCCGCCCACTTCTTATAGGAGGCCTTCAATTCAGCCATCTCAACCGGTGAAATTCCGAATTTGGCTGGGCCTAATGCCTCCAACTGAGTTACAAAATTATGTAACCAGGCATCAAAATCCATGTCGTCTTTCGGGATAAAATCTTCGTCCCCGAAATCATCGGGACTCCGTTGCGACTTCGCCGGCATTTTATACCTCCTCCTCGTACTTCCGGGAACATATTACTTTCAGCCAAAGGCTGACCCCGAAGCCATCGGGGAACTATTCGGGATGGCGTCCCCCGAATTCGTCTCCCGAATTAGCCAGTGTACTGCCTTTGACCATTTGGGACATTTGACCATGGAAATAGGTTGACCTTTTTACGACTTAATCAACCTGTTTTAGCGCTGCTTTCCTGCCAGTT
>JAGVQN010000078.1 GCA_020051675.1 Candidatus Brocadiia bacterium | reverse complement strand
TTCTCTACAAGTATTTTCGTCTATGACCCTGTTTTACTTTAACTTTTATATCACTCCTCAAAATAATTATTCAACAAAGCAGGGTGCCCCCGAATCCCGCCTCGGCGGGAGGAGCGGGGTAATCGGGTGTTCCCGAAACGCCCTGAGGTACCGAGACCTACAGGATCTAGGGAAAGTTGAGCAGGGTAGTGAAACGAAGCGGGGGGACTTTGACGAGACTTTTACAAGACTTAATATAAGAAAACCAGTTGAAATCAGCATGTAATAATAATTTCTTGTCTCTTGGAAGTCTCATATAGTCCCTGTTAAAATAACATTAACCGCATTTCTTTTGACCCGAAGCGTATTTTTAGTTAAATACTCTACTTCATATGAATCAAACGCACGCTGTTGTTTACGGCAAGGGTTTAATCACAGACCACGATGTCTACCTCTTTAAAGAGGGGTCGCATTTTAAATTATACGATAAGCTTGGCTCTCACCTGTCCGTCGTAGACGGACAGCGTGGCGTTCATTTCTCCGTCTGGGCTCCCAATGCTCAGAGCGTTTCGGTCATCGGGGATTTTAACGGATGGAGTAAAACAGCGCATCCCTTAGCTGTCCGCTGGGATGAATCCGGCATTTGGGAAGGCTTTATCCCGGGACTCGACAAAGGGACTATATATAAATACCATGTCGTTTCCAAACACAATAATTACAAGGCGGAAAAGATGGACCCGATGGGCTTCCACTGCGAAACGCCCCCGAAGACCGCCTCAATCGTCTGGGATATAGATTACAAATGGGGCGATGGCGACTGGCTCGCCAAACGCCATAAGCATAATAAACTCAGCGTCCCCATTTCCGTTTACGAGGTTCATCTGGGCTCCTGGCGCCGGAATCCGGCAGAAGGCTCCAAATTCCTTTCCTACCGCGAGCTTGCCCCGGATCTGGTCCAATACATCAAAGAGATGGGGTTTACCCACGTGGAGCTCCTGCCTGTCATGGAACATCCGTTTTACGGCTCGTGGGGTTACCAATCCCTGGGCTATTTCGCGCCGACTTCACGCTTTGGCACACCGCAGGATTTTATGTCCCTGGTTGATTTGCTCCACCAGAACGATATCGGGGTGATTTTGGATTGGGTGCCTTCGCACTTTCCTTCGGATGAGCATGGCCTCGTCTATTTCGACGGGACGCACCTTTACGAGCACAGTAATTATAAGGAAGGCTTCCATCCGGACTGGAAAAGCTACATCTTTAATTACGGGCGTTGCGAGGTGAAGAATTTCCTCATTTCCAGCGCGCTTTTCTGGATGGATAAATACCACGCGGACGGGCTTCGGGTGGACGCGGTCGCATCGATGCTTTACCGCGATTATTCCCGGAAAGAAGGCGAATGGATTCCCAACGAATTCGGCGGCAGGGAAAACCTGCAGGCGATAGATTTTATCAAGTGCCTGAACAAGACTCTTTATGGCGCGTTTCCGGATACACTGACCATCGCGGAGGAATCAACCGCCTGGCCGATGGTGACGCGCCCTACTTCGGTAGGAGGTTTGGGTTTCGGCCTAAAATGGAATATGGGTTGGATGCACGATACCCTGTGCTATTTTTCCAAAGACCCGATTTATCGCAAATACCACCACAACAATTTGACCTTCAGCATGTGCTACGCCTTTACGGAGAATTTCGCATTGCCGCTTTCGCACGACGAGGTGGTGCATGGGAAAGGGTCGCTCATCGGCAAGATGCCGGCTGATGACTGGCAGAAATTCGCGAATCTCAAACTGCTTTTCGGCTATATGTTCACCCATCCGGGTAAGAAACTGCTTTTCATGGGAGATGAATTCGCCCAGCGTGACGAATGGAACCACGAGCAGAGCCTGGATTGGCATCTCCTGCAATATTATCCGCACCAGCAAGTAAAGCGCTGGGTGGAGGATTTGAATAAGTTATATAAAAGCGAGCCAGCGCTTTATGAACTGGATTTCGAGCAGACCGGATTCGATTGGATTGACCATATGGATATGGAGCAGAGCGTCATCAGTTTTACCCGTAAAGGGGCTTCTTCCGATAAAAGAATTCTGGTCGCATGTAATTTCACGCCGACGCCGCGCTATCATTACCGGGTGGGTGTGCCGGAGGGCGGGTTCTGGAAAGAAGTCTTGAACAGCGATTCAGGAATATACGGCGGTTCGAACCACGGAAATTTCGGAGGGGTGGATGCAAGGCAGGAGCCGGGACACGGATTCGGCTATTCGCTTTTGCTGACCCTGCCGCCTTTGGGGATTGTGATATTTAAGCATGATTAGTATTGATTGCATCCAAAAGGAAAGGGGTAACCCTTGACGCGTTATCTCTGCATTCATTCTCATTTTTACCAACCGCCCAGGGAGAATCCGTGGCTTGAAGAGGTGGAACTGCAGGAATCCGCATTGCCTTACCACGACTGGAACGCAAGAATTACGGCCGAGTGTTATGAAGCGAACGCCTGCTCGCGGATACTGGATGACAAAGGATTCATCACGGATATCGTTAACAATTACGTCGGGATAAGCTTTAATTTCGGACCAACGCTTCTTTCCTGGATGGAGCGGCACGACCCAAAGGTTTATCGCCTGATACAGGATTCCGACCGTTTCAGCCAGGAGAAATTTTCCGGGCATGGTTCCGCCCTGGCGCAGGTGTATAACCACATCATTATGCCGCTGGCAAACCGGCGCGATAAGGAAACGCAGGTAATCTGGGGCATAAGGGATTTTGAATACCGGTTCGGCAGGAAGCCGGAAGGGATGTGGCTGCCGGAAACCGCGGTAGATTTGGAAACGCTGGAGATATTAGTTGAACACGGGATAAAGTTTACGATACTGGCTCCGCATCAGGCTAAACGCATCCGCAAAATCGGCGAGACTGCCTGGCAGGATGTTACGGGAGCAAAAATTGACCCCAGGCGCGCCTATGCCTGCAAGCTCCCTTCAGGAAAAGGCGTAACCTTGTTTTTCTACGAAGGGCCGATTGCCCAGGAACTCGCCTTCGGCACGCTTTTAAATAACGGGGAGACTTTTGCTAATCGTCTGCTCAGCTCGGCGCCGGAGCAATTAAGCGAAGCCCAATTGATTAACGTGGCGACCGACGGTGAGACTTACGGGCATCACCACCGCTTTGCCGATATGGCCCTGGCTTATTGCCTCCATTACGTGGAATCAAAGAAGCTTGCCAAGCTGACCATCTACGGTGAATTCCTGGAAAAGCATCCGCCTATGTACGAGGTGGAAATAACAGAAAAAACCTCTTGGAGCTGTGTGCACGGGATAGAGCGTTGGCAAAACAATTGCGGTTGCAATAGCGGAGCCCATCCGGAATGGTCGCAAGCCTGGCGCAAGCCATTAAGGGAGGCGATGGATACGCTGCGCGACAAGCTCGCCGCGATTTACCAGAAAGATATCGAGCTTTATTTCAGCGACCCGTGGCAGGCAAGGAATGATTATATAGATTTAGTGCTGGACCGTTCGGAAAACTCGGTTGACGATTTTATTTCCGCGCACGCCACAAGATCGATTTCCGCCAAGGAAAAGATAGTGGCATTGAAGCTTTTGGAAATGGAACGGCATGCGATGCTCATGTATACCAGCTGCGGATGGTTCTTTGACGATATTTCTGGGATAGAAACCGTGCAAGTAATGCAATACGCGGCGCGGGCAATACAGCTGGCGCGGGATTTGACCGGAAACGATTTGGAGCCGGAATACATAGCCAAATTGGTCGAGGCAAAAGGCAACCTGGCGGATTATCCGAACGGCGCCATAATTTACGAAAAGCTGGTCCGTCCGATGGAATCGACCCTGGTCAGCGTGGGGGCGCACTTTGCTATTATGTCGCTTTTTAATCACAACGGATTCAACACAAACGGGGACGAGGAAGAAAACGAACTTTATTGCTATACTTTACATAATGATGATTATGAGCTGATCACAAGCGGGCGCAACAAGGTAATCATCGGTAAAACCGGGGTGAAATCCAAAATCACCCTGGAGGAGGCGACAGTAAACTTCGGGATGCTTTATATGGGTGAGCATAATCTTTTGGGCGGGGTTGCTCCAGCCTTGCGGGACGAGGAAGCATACGCATTGATGAAGAAGGAAATTAAAAGCGCTGTAATGAAAGGAAGCATTCCGGAAATCATCAGCCTGATAGACAGGCATTTCCGGACGCACGATTATTCTTTAAAACACCTGTTCAAAGACGACCAGCGCCGTATTCTGGAACAAATAGTCGCCAATACCATGAAAGACACTGAGGCGTTTTTCCAGCAGATCTACGAGCGCTACGACCCTTTGATGGAAATACTGAACGAGGCGAAAGTGCCTATGCCCAAGGCTTTGACAGCTATAAGCGGTTTTATCCTAAACAACACCCTCTTGAAAATAATGGAAAGCGACGAGTTTAACGCGGCAAACCTGATATCTTTGAACGCGATTATCGGAGAGATAAAGCGCCGCCCGGTCGAACTGGATAAAAACTCCTTGAGCCTGTCGGCAAACCGCGCGTTTAGCCATCTGATGGAACGGCTGATGGTTGCGCCCAGGAACGAAAAGGCTTTGGAAACCGTTGCGGGGTTTATAAAGATTTTTACCGAGCTTGCCTTGCAACCCGAATTATGGCAGGCGCAGAACATTTGCTTTTTCCTGGCGCAACAGACTTATCCGGAAATGAAGAAGAAAGCCGAAGCAGGCGATCCGCACGCCAAGAGCTGGGAGAAACATTTCAGGGAACTGAGCGGGTATCTTAGGGTTCACCTGGAAAGTTCGCCCTGAAAGGTTAAGACAGATTAACTCTCGTTTTCACGTGATTATACAACGCACCTGCCAGATAAAATGAGCCGGTTATTAATATCAAATCGTCTGCTTTTGCTAAGGCCCTTGCCGCTTTTAGCGCTTCTTTGCAATCAGGTTCAAGGAATATCGGAGCGGATAACTTCATATTTTTTATGTAAGGAATAAATTCTATCGGAGCGAGGAATCGGGGGTTATCAGACCTGGTGAATATAACGATATCGGCAAGTGGTAATATGGGCTCAAGCATTTTATCCGCTTCCTTATCGCGCATAATTCCCATGGTAAGAATCAGCTTACGATAGTGGAATTCTTCCTTGATTGTTTTAACCAGCGCTTTTATTGATACCGGGTTATGAGAAGTGTCCAGGATGAGTGTAGGGCTTTTAGAGACGACCTCGATACGGGCAGGGAGAACGAGATTATTGATTTTAGTTTTTAGCTTATGGTTTTTAGTCTGTAAGATATATTTTAAGGCGCTTAGGGCGAGCGCGAGATTTTCTCTCTGATGGCGGCCGTGAACAGGAATCCGGCCGGAAAAAGGCGGGACAATCTTTAACGGAGCGTTTTGCCTGCGGGCAACCGCGCGGATGACTCTGGCGGCCTCAGGCAGTTGTTTTATCGTAAAGACAGGCGTTTGGGGCTTGATAATCCCGGCTTTTTCCCGTGCGATGGATGAAATGGTGTTGCCTAATTTATCCATATGGTCAAAATCTATCCGGGTGATTATGCTTAAGCACGGCTTTATAACGTTTGTCGCGTCAAGCCGGCCGCCCAGTCCGACCTCCATTACTGCGTAATCCACCTTTCCTTCCTCAAAATAGCACAGGGACAGCGCGGTTATTGTTTCAAAGAAAGTCGGCTTTAATCGCTTAAGATGCGGATAAAGTTTATTCATCATCCCGGTAAATGCCGTTCGGGAGATGGGGATGCCGTTTATCTGAATCCGTTCGCTTAAATCAACCAGATGAGGAGAAGTGAAAAGTCCTGTTTTATATCCGTTTTCCTGCAATAGTTGCGAAAGGAAAATAGCGGTTGAACCCTTGCCTTTGGTCCCGGCTATGTGGATAGTTTTTATCTTGTCGTGCGGGTTGCCCAAAGCTTTCAAAAGGGCAATGATTTTCTTCAGGTTAAAAGCCTTTTGCGGTTTGTGGAACTTAACCATCCGTTCGTAATCCGTAAAACGGCACAGGTGTTTATATGCAGAGCTATAATCTTTAAAAGCGTTTAATTTTAGGCTTGACATATTAAAGAGAAAAGTATATCTTATAATGCATGCAAGTCAAGCTATAAATATTTTAATAGGAGTCGTTATGCGTTATTTTACCCCACTCCTCCCGCTGGGGCGGGTTTCGGGGGTTCCCCGAATAATTGGGAGTCCCCGTATGGGGATAAGCATGCTGTTATTAAGTGTTTTGATGTTGGGATTGGCGGTAAACGCGGCGGATGAAAAGAAAACGGAAGATAAGGATAAAGAAGAAACCGCCGGCGAAATATTGCAAAAATGCGCGGATAGCTTCTACGACTTGACCAAGGAAGATATCCATCGTTATACTTGCCTTATTAAATCCCCGGAAATAGTCAAATCCGTTAATTTGCGGAGCAAGGTAATACTGGACAATGTGGATTACGAACTTGCCTGGGAGCCGTCCACGCCGGTTACGGTCAAGCCAAGGGAAATCCCCCCTTATTTCGGCGAGGACGGGCGTGAAGATACCAGGATATGCGCGCAGCTGATGGAATTAGCCATGAGGCAGTTGTTCCAAACGGCCAACCCGGTTAATGATGTCGTTAAAATATTAAATACTCTTTCGGATGAAGAGAAGTATGAAGTGGCATTAAGTAAAGAGAAGGATGTTTACAAGGTGGAAGCAACTCCCAAGAAGAAGGAAAAAACGGAAAAGAAAGCGCCCCGCCTGCGCGACCGGAATAAAAATGAGCCGGAAGGAAAGAATCCGTTCGAATCACTGGCCATCTGGATAAACAAGGATTACCAGATAACGAAGTTTGAACTGCAAACAGAAAAAGAAAAACTGCTTGGCGCGATCACCCCGCAGAAATATAACAAATTCTGGGGGATAAAGCAGCTTGATATTACCAAGGCGGATAACGAAGACAATTTCCTTG
>JAGVQN010000094.1 GCA_020051675.1 Candidatus Brocadiia bacterium | reverse complement strand
GTGCCTAAAGCCCTAACAGGCTCTAAAGAGGTGAATTATGAAACGTTTAATAATTATAGTGGTTTTGGGAATTGCGGGAATCTTGTTTACCGCATGGGTAACCAAGCCAATGGATCCCCATCCTGTAATGCGGGCAAGGTGGAGCTTGCCGTAAAAACGCCAACCAGGAAAGTATTCGTCACCGCGGAAAGGAATGGGAAACTTACAACAGTAAATGTCTATTTATTAGGTTGGATTATATAGTGGAACGTATCCCGTATTCACTATGTGAATACGGGACGACCGAATATGCTTTATTAATGTAGATGTGCCCCGACGAGTAGTCGGGACGTCGTCCCGATAAATCGGGACTCCGGAGGCGGGACGCTGGTATGGCTCCGTATTTTGCTTGACCCCATTAGAAATAAATGATAGGCTCTAAAAATAATAAACCAAGTATTGTAAAAGCCTGATTTGAAAAGAGACATCCGGAACTATTTCTAACGTGGCTTGGCTTTTTTTATTAGCTTTTTAAATAGCGGCTTTATCAATCGAGGAATAATAAACTATGGCAAACAATCCTGCGGTAAGCCAGAATCCCGGGCATGATTTCCAGCCCCAATACGACCTGGAAGCGGAAACCGGGCTCTTAGGCTCCATCATCCTTGACGATTCCATCGTGGCAAGCGTCCACGAAGTGCTGGATAAAGAATATTTCTATAACTCCAACCACCAGATTATCTACGCTGCCATGCTCAAGCTTTATGACGAGCGCTCGCCCATCGATTTGGTCACCCTTAAAAGCGAGCTGGAAAAGCGGGGCGATGGCCTGTTCGATAAAGTCGGCGGGCTGGATTACCTGACCAACCTGGTCGAATCGGTTTCTTCCACGGCAAACTCCAATTACTACGCCAAGCTCATCCGGGAGAAATACATCCTGCGCGCCATTATGCTCGGTTGTAACGAAATACTGCGCGAGACCAGCCAGAGCACGGCGGATAGCGAATACCTTTTGGATAAAGCCCAGCATATTATTTTTGAGGTCGCCCAGAAAAAAGAAGCCATCAAGATGATTCATATAAAGGATATCCTGACCGAAACATTTGAAAAGCATATCATGACCGTGCACGACCGGAAAGGCAGGCTTAGCGGATTATCGACGGGGCTGGCGGAATTGGATGACACCCTGGGCGGTTTGCGCGGCGGGCAGCTTATCGTGGTTGCCGGCCGTCCGGGCAGCGGGAAATCCAGCTTCGGGCTGAGATTGCTCGAGCAGACCGGACTGGTGGAAAAGAAGGCGGCGGTCATTTATACGCTGGAGGTGACCTCGCAGGAAGTGGTGACAAATTTATTATGCTGCCATGCCCGGGTTGACAGCCAGAAACTGCGCCGCGGGCTTATTTCCGCGGAAGAAATACAGGAGCTGATGCTGAGCGCCGGGCAGTTTGAGAAATCCAATATTTTTATAGACGATTCGACCGCTTTAACGCCTTTTGATTTGCGCAGCCGCGCCAGGCGGCTTAAAGCCGACCATGATATCCAGCTAATCCTGGTCGATTACCTGCAGCTCATGATGATGAAAGATGCGGACAGCCGCGAGCGCGAAATCGCCCAGATATCATATTCGTTAAAATCGCTTGCCAAGGAACTGGGCATCCCGGTGGTTGCCATGGCGCAGTTAAGCCGCGCGCCCGAACATCGCGAGGCCAAACAGCCCAAGCCTCGACTTTCCGACCTGAGGGAATCCGGAGCAATCGAGCAGGATGCCGACGTGGTTTTACTGCTTTACCGCGACGAGCTTTATAACCCTAACTCTGAGAAGAAGAATATCTGCGAAATTATCATTGCCAAGCAGCGCAACGGCCCGACCAATACCTTTGAAGTGCAGTTCCAGAAAGAATATACCCGCTTTGAAACCCTGTATAAGGAAGAGGAAAGCGCGTTCCACTAAAGCCGGCTTTAGCGGCATTTAAGGGCTCCTGAAGGGCATTTAAAGCTTTTCCCTATCCGCGTAAATTTTATTTGCCGGGATAATTTTTTTCTTGACCGCGTTTTAAAAATATGATTAATTAAAATATTCACTGGTTGGGTGAAATAGCTACAATAGTGAAAACAATCACAAGTTAGAGAGGGGGCAACATGACGGAGCAGATAAGCGCTGTCCAACAGCCGGTCGCCGCAACTCAACCGACGGACCTGCCTACCAAAGCATCGGCGCAGGCAGGAACAATCACTCCATCCGCTAATTTGCTTAAACAAATCCAGAAAGAAATCGGCGTTAACGCCAACCTTTGCTACCAATGCCGGAAGTGTTCAGCAGGGTGTCCGATGAGCTGGGCAATGGATTATACACCGGCCCAGTTAATTCATGCCATCCGCTTGGGCTTGTCCGATTTAGTCTTTAGTTCCAAGACCATGTGGATGTGTTCATCATGCCAGACCTGCACGACCCGCTGTCCGCAGGATGTCGATATCGCCAAGATAATGGATACCTGCAAGATAATGGCGGTGAAGCAGGGTATTCCTTCGCCCGTTCCAAGTGTGCATAAATTTAATAAAGCCGCTTTGCGCAATATTAAATGGTTCGGCAGGATGTACGAGCTGGGCTTAATCGGCGACCTTAAAATGCGGACATTTGAATTCTTTAAGGACGCGGGACTCGGCATGAAGATGTTCTTTAAGGGCAAGCTGAAAATCTTCCCGAGTATTTCCCCGGGCAGGACCGCGACGACCTGGAGGATTTTTTCCAGAGTGGATAAGAAAGAAAAATCCAAGGAACAATCGGCAAATACCAAATAAGCACCAAATTCCAAATAGCGAATGCTTGGGATTTGTTTAGGACTTATGATTTGAGAATTGGAATTCACTTAAAGGAGATATAAAATGAAATACGGTTATTATCCGGGATGTTCGTTGCATTCAACAGGCGCGGAATATGACCATTCATTGAAGGCGGTATGCGATTCTCTTAAGATTGAATTGCAAGAGGTGCCGGGCTGGGTTTGTTGCGGAACTTCGCCGGCGCATGCCAGTTCCCACCTTTTAGCAACGGCGCTGCCTATCAAGAACCTGTCCTTTGCCGAAGAAGCGGGGCTTAACGAGCTGGTCGTGCCTTGCGCCGCCTGCTTTTCACGCTTTAAGGTGTCGCTCCATGAAATAAGCCAGGATGCGAAGTTAGGCGAGGAAATAAAAGAAATTATCGGCGCTGATTACCAAAACAAGGTTAAGGTTACCCACCCCCTGGACCTTTTGGATAAAGTTGATGAAAAGGCTATAAAGGAATCCATAAAAAAGAATCTTTCCGGGATGAAAGTGGTTTGTTATTACGGATGCCTGCTGACCCGCCCGCCCAAGGCAATGCATTTCGACGATGTCGAATATCCGATGAGCATGGACCGTGTGCTTGAAAAATGCGGGGCGACAGTCCTGGATTGGTCGTATAAAACTGATTGTTGCGGGGCGACTTTTGCTTTGACCGAAACCGACGCGGTTTTAAAACTAACCCATAAAATACTGGAAAACGCCAAGGCGGTCGGGGCGAACGCCATTGCGGTTGCCTGCCCGCTGTGCCATGCCAACCTGGATACACGGCAGACAGAAATAGAAGAGAAATACCAGGCGCAATACGGCATTCCGGTATTGTATTTTTCCCAGATTATGGGATTGGCTTTCGGACTTGACCCTAAAAAGCTCGGAATGATGAAACACCTGGTTTCGACGGAACCGGTTCTGGCTAATATACATTAAGTAATTATTTTTTTATACTTGTGAAGGCATTAACTTTCACAGGCTCGCCTTGATAACGGCATTACGCCGGAGGATAGGCAGGAGGATAATATGAGCGATAACGGAAAGAAAATCGGCGCGGTATTGGTTGTCGGCGGCGGCATCGGCGGGATGCAGGCTTCTCTTGACTTAGCCGAAGCCGGTTACAAAGTTTATCTGACAGAGAAGTCTCCTTGTATCGGCGGCGTGATGGCGCAGCTGGATAAAACATTCCCGACCAACGATTGCGCGATGTGCACCCTGGCGCCCAGGATAGTCGATACCGGAAGCCATCTTAATATAGATAAAATAACCGATGCCCAGATAGAAAAAATCTCCGGTGAGCCCGGTAATTTCCAGGTAACGGTTAAGAAGAATGCGCGATATATAGATTTATCCAAATGTACCGGATGCAGCGCTTGCACGGATAAATGCCCTGTCTCTATAAGCAGCGAATTTGAGATGGATTTGATGAAGAGGAAGGCCATTTACCGCCGTTATCCGCAGGCTGTTCCGGGCGCTTTTTCCATTGATAAAAAAGGCGTTTCTCCGTGCAGTTTTGCCTGTCCGGCCGGCGTTAACGCGCATGCCTATGTGGCATTGGCTGGGCAAGGCAGATTCGCCGAGGCGCTTGAGGTGGAACGGCGCAAGAACCCGTTTCCATCCATCTGCGGCCGTATATGCCCGCATCCTTGCGAGCTTGAATGCGCCAGGAAAGACGTGGATGAAGCGGTTTCCATTATGGTCTTGAAGAGATTCCTGTCGGATTGGGAAGTATCAAACCCTGATAAGAAAGCCCCGCTTCCGGCGATAAAGGAAAAGCGAAACGAAAAAGTCGCGGTAATCGGCGGCGGCCCGGCCGGTTTGATGGCGGCACGTGAATTGGCAACCAAGGGTTATAAGGTAACCGTTTTTGAAGCGCAGGCAGAGGCAGGCGGAATGCTGAAATACGGCATCCCGGCTTACCGTTTGCCAAAGGATGTGTTGCAACAGGAAATCAAATATGCGGTGACTGATATGGGTGTGGAGCTTAAGACCAATCAGGCTCTGGGCAAAGATTTTACAATAGATGATTTAAAGAAACAAGGGTATAAAGCAATATTTATCGGAATAGGCGCCTGGAAGGGCTTGAAACTGAGCATCCCGGGCGAAGCCGATTATACGGGCGTTGTTGATGCGGTTAGTTTTCTTAAGGATGTAAACCAGAATAAGCCGTATGATGTTAAGGGCAAGAAAGTTGCGGTAATCGGCGGCGGTAATGTGGCGATTGACACGGCGCGCAGTGCATGGCGATTGGGCGCGGATGTGACGATTGTTTACAGCCGGAGCCGCGCGGAAATGCCCGCAAACGCATGGGAAATAGAAGATGCCGTAGAAGAAGGAATTAAAATTGTTTATCTCGCCGCGCCTGCCAAAGTGCTGGGCGAAGGAGGAAAAGCTGCCGGATTGGAATGCGTTAAAATGGAATTAAGCGAGTCTGATGCTTCAGGGCGTCGCAGGCCGGTTCAGGTAAAAGGCTCGGAATTTACCGTCCCTGCCGATATTATCATCCCGGCAATCAGCCAGCAGCCTGATACGGCGTTCCTGGCCGCAAACTCCGAAATAAAACTTAATAACTGGGGGTTGTTTGAAGTAGACGGTATTTCCCTGGAAACCGGCATGACGGGCGTTTTTGCCGGAGGCGATTCTGTTTCCGGGCCTGCGACCGTGATTGAAGCGGTGGAAGCCGGCGCCCGCGCCGCAGAGTCTATCCATCGTTACCTGACAGGCCAGGATTTGAAAGCCGGACGCGCTGAACCGGAAAGGGAAAAGGTTACCAAAGATACAAAAGGCGTGGAGAAAAAACAGCGCGAGCATATGAATAAATTGCCGGTTAGCGAGCGCCGGGGTAATTTCAAGGAAGTGGAACTCGGTTATACCAAGGAACAGGCGATTGCCGAGGCGTCCCGTTGCCTTTCATGCGCCGGTTGCTGCGAATGCATGCTTTGCGTGGCGGCCTGCGAAGCCAAAGCGATTAATCATGAGATGCCTAAAGAGGAGAGAATCAGTTTGGACGTGGGCGCGGTTGTTTTGGCGCCCGGCTTTGAGCTGTTTGATGCCAATTTAAAACAAGAATTCGGTTTCGGCCGATATCCCAATGTGCTTTCGTCATTACAGTTTGAACGTGTTATGTCGGCTTCCGGCCCTTATATAGGGCAGATACTCAGGGCCTCTGACCGGAAACATCCGCATAAAATTGCTTTTATACAATGCGTCGGCTCGCGTGAAGTGGAAAGGAATTACTGTTCTTCCGTGTGTTGTATGTATGCGACCAAAGAGGCGATTATTGCCAAGGAACACCAGCCGGATTTGGAATGCCATATATTTTATATTGATATCCGGGCTTTTGGCAAAGGGTTCGAAGCGTATTATGAACGCGCCAAAGAACTCGGCGTAAAATATACCCGCTGCCGGCCCAGCGCCGTTCGCGAAGATCCGAAAACCAATAACCTGATTGTTACATATTATACTGAAGGTGATTCGGAGCAAAGCGGAGTCCCGACCGGAAGCGTCGGGGCGGAAAAGAAAGACGAAGAATTCGATATGGTTGTCCTTTCCTGCGGATTAACGCCGCCGGCATCGGTGAAGAAACTGGGAAGTATCTTTAACATAGATTTAAATAAAGACGGCTTTTGCCAGACAGGAAAGTTTACGCCGGTGGAGACTTCCAGGCCGGGTGTTTTTGCCTGCGGGCCGTTTATTGAGCCGAAGGATATTCCGGAAACGGTTATGGAGGCCTGCGGGGCGGCTTCCAAAGCCATGGCTTTACTGGCCGAGGCAAGAAATACCCTTACCGTGAAACGGGAATTTCCGCCTGAAATGGATGTCATCGGCCAGGAACCGCGCATCGGTGTGTTTGTCTGCCATTGCGGCAAGAATATCGGCGGTATTGCCGATGTGCCTTCAATCCGCGATTATGCCAAAACGTTGCCTAATGTGGTTCACGTTGAGGATAGTTTATATACCTGCTCTTCGGATACGCAGCAAAAGATAAAGCAGATGATTAAAGAGCATAACCTTAACAGGGTTGTGGTGGCTTCCTGCACGCCGCGGACGCATGAGCCGCTTTTCCGCAATACCTGCCGCGAGGCCGGGCTTAATCCGTATCTGTTCGAGATGGCCAATATCCGCGACCAGAACACATGGGTCCATATGAATGAACCGGCCAAAGCCACCCGGAAAGCAAAGGACTTGGTTCGTATTGCCATTGCGAAATCGCGTATGCTGGAGCCGTTGCAGAACAGGTCTTTGGATGTCGAACATGACGCCTTGGTTATCGGGGGCGGATTGAGCGGAATGACTTCCGCTTTGGAATTGGCTAACCAGGGGTTTACCACCTACCTGGTTGAGCGCTCCGACGAACTCGGCGGCAACATGAAACATATTTATTATCTGGTGGAGGAAGAATACAAGCCGCAGGAGGCTTTAGCTGCGCTGGCGGAGAAAGTAACCACCCATCCGAAGATTAAAGTTTATACCGCGACCAAGATAAAAGTTATTGAAGGCTCGATGGGCAATTTCCAGACCACCTTGGAAACGCCCGAAGGGGAAGTTAAATTCAAGCACGGAACGGTTATCGTTGCTACGGGCGGACATGAATACAAGCCCAAAGAGTATCTTTACGGAGAAGATTCCATGGTGATTACCCAGGTGCAGTTTGAAGCAAAAATTGCCCGTAAGTTAAATATAAATCCGGCGAAACTGCCTTCCAAGTCTCCAAAACCGGAGCCGGCCATGAGTAATCCGGATTTGGATAAAGTGAATTCAGTCGTGATGATACAGTGTGTCGGTTCAAGGGATGAAAACCATCCGTATTGCTCGCGTATTTGTTGCACCATGGCGGTTAAGAATGCGCTCAGGTTTAAGAAGATGAAACCGGAAGCGCCTGTGTATGTTTTATACCGCGATGTCCGGACTTACGGTTTTAACGAGGAGTTCTACCGCAAAGCACGCGAAGCAGGCGTTATTTTCCTGCGTTACAAGGATACGGAAAAGCCGGGCGTTGCCAGAAAGAACGGCGCCTTGCCTGCCGGGCAAGGACTCCCTATCGTCCCGCGGAGCGAAGCGGAGCGGGGCAAGCTGACGGTTACGCTTAACGACCCGATTCTTAACAGGAAGGTTAATATCGAAACAGATTTGGTCGTGCTTTCCGCCGGAACCGTTCCGGAACCGGCTAACGAGGAACTGGCGCAGAAGCTGAAAGTGCCTTTAAACGCGGATAAGTTTTTCCTGGAGGCGCATATGAAATTGCGCCCGGTGGATTTCGCGACCGAAGGCGTATACCTGTGCGGGCTGGCGCATTCACCCAAGAATATAGATGAAAGCATCGTCCAGGCCTGCGGAGCGGCATCGCGCGCTTCCACGATTCTGGCGAAGGATAAGATAGAACTGGACGCCATAGTTTCGCAGGTAATCGATGAAAACTGCGACGGTTGCGCTTATTGCGTTGATCCGTGCCCGTATCACGCCTTAACGCTGATAGAATATATGAAGGATGGGGCGATTAAGAAAACCATTGACCGTGACCTGGGCATTTGCAAAGGTTGCGGGGTTTGCCAGGCAACCTGCCCCAAAGCCGGTATCGTGGTCAACAACTTTAAGCTGACCCAGTTAATAGAAATGGTTAACGCCGCTTTAACCCCTGTGAGCGATTAGTGATAATGGGGTATCCCAGAATCCCGTCCCGCAAAGCGGGGCGGTCGGAGCGGGACAGCCGAAATAATAAGGAGATATTTGTTTATGACAGAAGAGCAAGCTACGACAACCCCAACGGACGTCGGGGCCGACACCGGTTTTGAACCGTTAATAATAACATTCTGTTGTAACTGGTGTTCGTATGCCGGAGCCGATTTGGCCGGAACATCGCGTATCCAGTATCCAACCAATATCCGTGTTATTCGCGTAATGTGTTCAGGGATGGTGCATCCGAATATGGTGATTGAAGCATTAACCAAGGGAGCCGATGGTGTTTTGATGTTAGGATGCCATATCGGCGATTGCCATTATCTGGAAGGAAATCTCAAAGCGCAGTCCCGTAAAGAAGCCATTGAATTGCTTCTTGATGATATGGGTGTTGAGAGGGATCGTTTCCGCATGGAGTGGGTTTCCGCTTCCGAAGGTCCCAGATTCGCCCAGGTAATTAAAGAAATGACCGAACAGATAAAACGGCTCGGACCAAGCGCGTTCAGGCAATATTAAGACAGGAGTTGTAATTATGCCGGTAAATTTACGTGTTATTGATAACAAGAAATACATGTGGGATGGCAAGGAATACGAGAACGAAGGCGACGCCCTGAATGTGGCTGCTGCCTACAAGAAAGATAATTTTGACGTGCAGCTGATACAGGAAGAGGGTAAATATCTGATTTATACCCGCCGGGTTGCGGCGACCACCCCATCTACTAATTAAATGAATTAACTTACAGCGTGTTCTAATGCCCGCCAAAGGCGGGTCCCGCTTTGCGGGAAAAGGAGGAGAATATGCCAGTTAGAGTAGCCGAGGAATGGCTGAACATCTGTGGCGGATGTGAAGTCACCATCCTGGATATTGGCGATGCTCTATTAGACCTCCTGCCCCAGTTAGAGTTCGTCCACATCCCGGTGTTGGCGGACAATAAGTATTTCGGGCAGTTAGGCGAAAAGAGCGCCATGGAAATCCCACAGGCAGACGTGGGTATTATCTCCGGCGGTGTCCGGAACGAGAAAGAAAAGCATGTCGCGGAAGAGATGCGCAAGAAATGCAAGACCATCGTTGCGCTCGGTTCCTGCGCCTGCTTCGGCGGAATTCCCGCGATGGCAAATATGTGGCCATTGAAAGACCTTTACGAAAAGGTTTATCGCGGAAGCGTAACGACCGAATCAGCCGAAACACCCAAGGAAAATTTGCCGCCACTCCTTGATTCTGTTAAGGCGCTGGATGAGGTTATAAAAGTTGATGTGGCTATACCCGGTTGCCCGACTTCTCCGGATTGGGTTGTCGGCGCGTTGACTTCGCTTTTAACCGGCAAGCCGTTTGTCATGCCGGAAAAGAGCGTTTGTGACGAATGCCCGACCAAGAGGGAAAAGAAAGCCTCCGGCGGCCAGATTAAGAGACCCTTGGAATCGCTTGCTTTCAAGCAAGATGAGCCATGGGAAAATACCCGTTGTTATATGGAACAGGG
>JAGVQN010000028.1 GCA_020051675.1 Candidatus Brocadiia bacterium | reverse complement strand
TGGCTAATATATTACATTTTATGGTAAAGATCGATTATAACGACATCGAATTCTACCAATCGCTTGGATTCAGAAGCGGGGTGGAAATCCACCAGCAAATCCTGACCAAGAAAAAGACTTTCTGCCATTGCCCGGCGGGAAAGTATTCTAAAACGCATGACGCGGAAGTGCTGCGCCATATGCGTCCGACCCTTTCGGAACTCGGCGAATACGACGGCTGCGCCCTGATGGAATTCAAGACCAGGAAGAACGTCGTCTACTGCCTTAACCGCGAATCGGTCTGCACCTACGAAATGGACGATACTCCCCCGTTCCTGGTCAATAGAGAGGGGCTTGATATCGTCATAGAGCTCGCGCTCATGTTAAATTGCAGCATCGTGGACGAACTGCATATCGCGCGCAAGCAATATTTGGATGGCAGCATCCCGACCGGATTCCAGCGGACGGCCGTGGTCGGCATCAACGGCTGGATTCCATATAAAGACCGCCGGATAAATATCAGCCACGTCTGCTACGAAGAAGACGCCTGCCGGCAGATAAGCAATGTCGGGCACACCGTCACTTTCCGGACGGACCGGCTGGGCATGCCTTTGATAGAAATTATCACTCAGGCGGAAATGAGGACGCCCGAGGAAATGCGCGAGGTCGTGATAGAAATCAGCCGCCTGATACGCACCAGCGGAAAACTGCGCCGGGGAATCGGCTCGGTCCGCCAGGATGTCAACGGCAGTATCGCCGGCGGCAGCCGGGTGGAAATAAAAGGAGTCCCCCAGATTAACTGGATTCCGCGCTTGCTCCATACCGAAGCCATCAGGCAAAAGGAACTCCTGGATATAAAAAAGATACTGTCCGAAAAAGGCGTATCAGAGAAATCACTTAAAACAGCCAAGGCGGATTTAACCGAAGCGCTCTCCAAAACAAAATCCACTATCATCAGAGAAAACATGGAAAAAAGGAATGTCGTCGGCGGCATAAAGCTGGTGAAATTAGCCGGCATATTCAATCATCCGACACAGACTGGCGGACATACTCGCGGAAAATTAATCGGCCGTCCCCGAATCCCGACGTTACGTCGGGGGGAGTGGGATAAAAACTTTGCGGATGAAGTTGCCGGGCGCTTGCGCGTAATCGCCTGCCTGGACAATATGCCGAATTTCTTCCATACGGATAAATACCCGAAATATCCGGGCTCTGACAAAGACCTGTCCATCATAAAAAAGAAACTTGCCCTCAAGAAAGGCGACCTCGGCGTAATCGTCTGGGGGAATAAACAGGATGTGGAAACCGCGCTGAATGAAGTAAGATTACGCGTCATTGACGCGATTAACGGAGTGCCGAACGAAACCAAACAACCTTTTAAGGATGGCACTACCGATTTTGAAAGGATACTGCCCGGCCCGAACCGGATGTATCCGGATACGGATTCGCCACCGGTAAAAATAACGCCGGAAATGGTCCAGAAAATAAGGGCCAATATCAAAGAACCGCCCTCACAAAAAGAAAAGCGCTATACGGCGCTCGGGCTGCCCTATCAGATTGCGCGCGATTTATCGGTCTCTCCGCGTGCTAATTTAATGGATAAGCTTATCAAGCCTGCCTGTGCCGGCACCTGTCTGCGTGCGAACACGCACAGGCAGGCGGCAGACAGGGATAAGGGAGTGGATAAGGTGCTTGCCGGAGTGACGATCACCCAGACCCTAAAACACCTCGAGCATAAAGGAGTTGAAACCGGGAAAATAAAAGACGAATCAATTGTTGAAATATTCTCGCTTTACGCTAAGGGGAAATTCTATAAGGAAGCTATTCCGCTGATACTGGAAAAGCTAGGGCTAACCCCGTCATTGAAAGTAACTGCTATCATTAAAAAGAATAAGCTCTCCGCCCTGCCGGAATCAAAGGCAAAGGCGGTCGTGGCAACGGCCATAAAGAAAAATAGATTTAAAATGCATTCTCCCGACAAAGTCGGGACGTCGCTGTCGCTCCGCAAAAAGACGGCGTTTTATGCAGGTAAGGTAATGAAGCAATACCGCGGCAGGATAAAAGGCGATTCGCTCATCACGGCGATAATGGAAAAATTATAATCAATGTAACACGTATTATCTCAAATACCCGTCCCTGAACACCAAAAACGACCTCAAGAACGCCCAATTGCCCCCTCCGAAGGGGTTTTAAGTACCTCAAAGTTAGTTTTAAGCCATTTTCAGGTATTTAGGAAGGTTACTCAGTCATCCAAGCGGTTGCCTGAATCATCCGGGCAGTTGCCCGAGTCATCCGGGCGGTTGCCCGAGTCATCCGGGCAGTTGCCTGAGTCATCCGGGCAGTTGCCTGAGTCATCCGAGCGGTTGACCGAATCGTCCGATAATCAAGGCGTGGTGACTGTCACCGATTAAAAATACTTAGAGGGTATGGTCCGACGGAAAATAAAATTTACAAGACGTGGTGCCTGTCCAACTTATTTAAAGCGGCATTTTATGTCAAGAATAATTCATCCGTAGCCCATTGATTTTATTGTGGTTAGCCAGAGTGTCCCGCATTCCGAGCCGTTATTCCAGCGCGCCCTGAAGATTACAGAAAAGGCATTAGGCACTGAACACCCTGATACTGCCACCTCGCTTAATAACCTTGCTGAATTATATGTTGACAAAGGTAATTATGCCGCAGCCGAACCGTTATTACTCCACGCCCTGAAGATTAGAGAAAAGGCATTAGGCACTGAACACCCTGATACCGCTACGTCGCTTAATAACCTTGCCGCGTTATATGATACAAAAGGCGAATATGGCAAGACCGAGCCCTTATACCAGCGCGCCCTGGCGATAAGAGAAAAGGTATTAGGTCCTGAGCACCCTGGTACCGCAAACTCGCTTAATAACCTTGCCTTATTGTATCGAGCAAAAGGCGAAAAAGAAAAAGCGAGGGAACTATTTGAGCGGGCATTAAAAATACTGCAGAAATCTCTGCCGCCTGACCATCCGTATATTACATTAGTAAAAAACAACTTAAAAGGGCTGTAAAACTGTTTTTATCCCTATTTACATCATAAAAATCTTAATAACTTCGTCCCCTTTTAGAGCGCCGAAAATACACCCTATACCAACTCCCTCTGGGCGAAGCCCAAAGCCTCAGTTTTCCAACCCCTTACTAAACAACGTGTTAGAAAGAGGGGGGGATACCTACCACCCCTCATCTTGATACTCACTGCTTCATAAGATATGTAGAGCCGATTAATAAGACATATCAAGCCGATTGTTAGTAAGTGTCAAGCCGATTATTAGTAAGTGTCAAGCCGATTGTTAGCAAGTATCAGGCCGATTGTTAGCAAGTATCAGGCCGATTATTAGTAAGTATCAGGCCGATTGTTAGCAAGTGTCAAGCCGATTGTTAAGAAGTATCGAGCCGATTGTTAGGAAGTGTCGGGTCGATTATTAGCAAGTGTCAAGCCGAGACATTAGATACAGATGGGGATATTGAAAAAAATCTATTCGTTTTAGTTACAACCGGTAGTCTATGTCACCGAGCTATGATATAAAAAATGCGTTAATAACCCCTATCAATAGGAAAAAGAGAGACCGATAGAACCTCTGCGATCAAACTGATCGAATCGCAGCAGGGTTTCTCCGTAGCCATAATAATACTGCAGGTAAAGCGCGAAATTCATACGCGGAAGCTTCTGCCGGAATTCAAATTCATAAGATTCTTTGTTGCTATCACGGAATACCGGCGTTTTTATATCCAGTTGGTGGTCCCTTAAGCCTCCTCCCCAGAGGAAATTCCTGAGGCTTATCCCAATCTCGCCCCACCCCATGTAGTCGAGGAATTTATTGTTGTTGCCGATAGATTGGAGATAATTTTCCTGGTCGGAATAACCCGATGCGTACCAGAGCTTAATATACAGTAACGCCTTGTCCGTTAGGAAGGAATTCGTTATTTTAAGTTTTTCATTCGGTTCAATGCCGAACCTAAGCATAACATACTGCCTGCGCCAGCTTCGTGACCGGATGCCGGCGAGACCGTTGGATTCGTGCTCAAAGGGGCTTATAACTATATCGCGCAATTTAAGCCGGCCGTTAATCACGGCGTTGACCGGATAATCCAGGAAAAACTCCGGGTTATAATTGCTTTCCTCGAAAGGCGTTGAGTTCTGCCCGACATTCCAAAGAGACTTCTGCGTATAGGCGACATAGGCAGGGAAAAGGTTATTTGTGAAGACATATAAATCCGGTTGCAGCACCGGGAACTTTAAACTTAGCTGGAACTTGACCTGCGTGTTATTATTCCCGGGCCAATGATTTATAGAAAAATAATTTACCTTGTACGCGGAAACAGGCTTATTCATCTCTTGCGGCGGATTCGCCTGTTGGACCGCTTTCGCAGAGCCATCTTGCGCCAGGAGCTCACCCGCAGCGCCATTGACGGCAAAAAACAGCACGGTGATAACAGCGATAATTAGTTTTTCCATAATACCTCATAGTTCCTGTTTCGGTGGATACCTACTTAATTATCAATCTATCATTTCTTCTTGACTAAAGCAAGGTTTGGTTGGCTTGGTTCGGCCGGCATTCAGATAATCATCCTGAATTTAATGGCGTGAAGGCAAAAAACAGGTATACTGGTCATACCTATATGAAACTGCACCTGCTAACTATTAATGTGCATAAGGGGTTTTCGTTGCTGAATCGACGCTTTGTCCTGCCCCAGATCAGGAAGGCCATTCATTCAACACCGGCTGATATTGTTTTTCTCCAGGAGATTGTGGGTGAGAATACCAGGAAGGCGAAAAAGCATTCGAACTGGCCTGAAAAGCCGCAACACGAATACATCGCTGATTCGCCCCGGTTTAACCACGCCTACGGCAAGAATGCGGTTTATACTGCGGGCCATCACGGGAATGCGATATTGTCGCGCTTCCCGATATTGGATTTCGAAATGATGGATGTCTCAACCAACAGATTTGAAAAACGAGGCATCCTCTACGGCCGGCTGAAAATCCAGAATCATAAGCATTGTTTACATTGCATCTGCGTTCATTTCGGGCTGTTCCACAGGTCCCGAAAGAAACAGTTCGGGAAATTGAGGGAATACGTCCAGTGGGTGGTGCCGGATAACGAGCCGCTTGTCGTGGCCGGCGATTTTAACGAGTGGCGCAGGAATAAGAAAAACGAACTGGAAACACATCTGGGGATGAAGGATGCCGGACTTGAAGTCCACGGCAAGAAACTAAAGACTTTCCCGTCGTTAATGCCGGTTTGGCCGTTAGACCGCATTTACCTGAGGGGTTTAAAGGTTTTGAAGGCGCAGATTCTCCATAAGGGGCTATGGAATAATCTGTCGGACCATGCCGGTTTTTCGGCTGAGGTTGAGATTCCTGCGATGAAGTAACGATTTAACTTTATGTATATATTAATTGAAACAATCTTTTTGCATGTCTTGGCCATGGCAATTTTCGGGCTGGGGGTGTTGTTCGTTTTCCGTATTTTACGGGCGGAAAAAGCGCCTTCGAGCACGATAGCCTGGCTGTTGGTAATCTTTCTGATACCCTATATCGGCGTGCCCCTGTATATTGTTTTCGGCGGCCGGAAAATAAAGGGCAAGATTAAAAAGAAAGAGGTGCTGGATAAAATCGTGACTGAATTGCTGAGCCCGGATGAAATTAGCAACCGCTTTTTGCCGGGCGGCATCAGCGGGCTGTTCCCGAAACGAAGCAAGAATTCGGTCTCAATACTGGCCACCGGCGGAAAGGCTTTCCATGAAATTGAGAAACATATCAAGTCGGCCCAAGAGAGTATTTATATCACCACGTTTATATTGGGTAATGATGCGACCGGCCGGTCAATACTGGAGATGCTGGCCCGAAAAGCCAAGCAGGGGATAAAGGTCTGCCTGTTGATGGATGCCCTGGGCTCATTCAGGGTTTCAGGCCGGTTTCTGGCTGAATTCAAGCAGGCCGGCGGCAGGTATGCATTTTTTATGCCTATGTTTCATTGGCCGTTCAGCGGGCGGGCTAATTTGAGGAATCATCGCAAGATGGTCATCGTTGACAATAAAATAGCCATGGTCGGCGGCATGAATCTGGCTAAAGAGTATATGGGCGATACGGCTGATTTGGCGCGCTGGCATGACCTTTCGGTTTTGGTAGCCGGGCCGATAGTGGCTGATATTTACACTGTTTTCAGGGCCGATTGGAAGTTTGCCGCCAAGGAAACACTGCCGGTGGTTAAGCAAAAAGACGCCGATGCGGACGCCGGCCGTGATGTGGGTATCCAACTGGTGCCCAGCGGTCCGGATGTTAAGGAAGACCCCTTGTACGATACGGTGCTGGCGTCTATCTTTAATGCTCGGAAAAGAATATGGGTGGTGACGCCTTATTTTATTCCGGATGAGATGCTGACCAAGGCGCTGTGCATAGCGGCCAAACGCAATCTGGATGTGCGGATTATTATGCCTTTAGTTTCAAACCATCGGATTGCTGATTTTGCCCGGCGCAGTTATTTGCGGCAAATCCAGCATGCCGGCGGTAAAATATATTCTTTCAAGCCGGGAATGCTGCACGGAAAATTGATTCTGGCCGACGACACGCTGGGCATAATCGGTTCCATGAATATGGATGCGAGAAGCTTTTTTCTCAATTATGAAGCCGCCATGTTTGTATATTCCGAGCCGGTGGTAAAGCAACTGGAATCGTGGATAACCGGTATTATGAGTGAATGTAAAACCGGCGTTAAAGAGGCATCGCCATTCGGTGGAATTATTGAGGGTATAGTAAGATTATTCGCTCCGCTTTTATAATTCCGGGGGACACCAACAGATAAACGCTCCCCGGAAGGTGATGTCACCAGCCCAATAACTAAAAACGCCTGCTTACCCTGTTAGAGTCGCTCTAACTTAATGGATTAAACACCAATAAAAATATGTCTCGCCTACTCTGGACGACTCTAACGGAGCTCACAGGTGCGCCTTGACTTCTTCGGGCTTCAATATCTTACCGCCTCCTTTGGGCGGTTCCGCAACTTCACTGACAACTACCCGGTTTTTACCGGACTTTTTGGCGTGGTACAGGGCTTTGTCGGCGGACTTGATAAGGACCTCGGCCGTAACGCCGTGCAGGGGAAAAACCGCCACGCCCAACGAAATGGTAATCGGTCCCAGCGGCTTATCCTTGTGGTTCAGGACGAGCGATTGGGTCCGGCTGCGCAGGTCTTCAGCCCGTTCTTTAACTTTATCCAATGTCATTTCCGGCAGGATGAGAATGAATTCCTCGCCGCCGAAACGGCAGGCAATGTCTTCCTCACGGATTTGCGCCTTCAGCAGGTCGGCCAGTGCCTGCAGGACTTTGTCGCCGGCATCGTGCCCCGCGGTGTCGTTGAATGATTTGAAGTTATCAATATCAAACATAATAATGCCGATGGGCACATTGCTGCGTTTGGCGCGATGGAGTTCCCGTTCCATGAATTCTTCCATATAACGCCGGTTAAAGAGCCCGGTCAGCGGATCCCTGATTGATTGCTCGCGGATTTTTTGGCTCAATCTCAGGTTAGCCAGAGCGGATGCGATATGTTCAGCTACGATGGTGGCGAGTTGCTTTTGGGCTTCAAAATATCCGGCTTGGCCGTTAGCAACGTGATTTTTAAGGTGGCGGATATTCAGGATGCCGACGGTTTCGCCCTGTGCCATCATCGGCAGGCACATATAGTAACAGAATGTCTCCGGCCTGGCGCAATGCAGGCATAATACGCCGGAGTGGGAGGCACTGACCATGTTTATCTTCCCGCGCCTGAGCGCCCAGCAGTCATCAGGCGAAAATACAGGCTCAATCACCAGGCAACCCCAGGTCAACACGGCTTCAAGAAAATTCCTGGAGGCGTCGATGATATAAAGCGCGCCGGATTCATCCGGGAATAATTTCTTTACGAACTGTTTTATGACGCTATATGCCTCTTCGGTCGTCAGGCAGATGTGCAGTTGCTCTCCCATCTCGCTCAACAGGGTAACCTCACGGTTATGTTGTTCCAGTTTCGCCGCCAAATCGGTCAATTGGCGGTTGGTCCGTTCAATTTCATCGTGCTGTGTTTTAATCAGCAATAGGGATTTCACCCGGGATACAAGCTCATGGGTATCTATCGGCTTGCTTAAAAAATCATCGGCTCCGGCCTCTATCCCTTTTATCCTGTCTTCCTGCCCGCTTAACACTGTAACTATTATTATGGGGATAAATAGAGTATCCGGGCTGGCTTTCAATATCCTGCAGACTTCGAAGCCGTTTTTCTTAGGCATGATGACACCCAGCAAAATCAGGTCCGGAATAAATTCCTTAACCTTATTAATGGCATCTTCCCCGTCAATGGCATCTATTATTTGATAACCCTGAGGTATCAGGCAAGCCCTTATTAATTCTCTGCTTTCAGGCTCATTATCTACCACTAAGATTATTGGTTCATTATGATTATTCATAATTTACCGATTCTTTTTAGGCGCACGCTATCGGAAATCTTGGTTTTATTCAGGTTGCTGTTATCAAGCAATAATTTTAGTTTGTCCATGTCCGGTTGTTCCATTAGGCCAAATTTAACGCCCACGCCGTAAGCCTTGATGCCGGGCGCTTTCCTGACCCAGGCCACCTGTCCCCTGGCATGAATTATCTCTCCATCCAAAGATGGAGCCGATATGTCCAGAGACAGCCTCGCCTGTTTCTTGAATTCCTCACCGGTAAAAAACTGCATCCCATCTTGTGAGATATCCAGGATAAGATGTTTTTTGGAGGGCGTGCTAAAGAGCCCTAAAAAACGGACCGGTTTATATTTAACCATACTGTCTTTAATGCGGCAACGCCCGTGATTCCGATGTTCCATATTATTCTTAGGCATCTTTATCCTCCTATATTCCGTTTGTAATTACTAATATCATTGAAACCGGGGAATACCTGCCCGAATGAACGAGTTCATTCGTTTATGCGGGCAGACCAACTATCACTCGCCGCGGCATCTTGGGCATCTGATGACACGGACCAGGACAACAACGATGGCAATTACCAATAAGATATGGATAAAACCACCCATGGTGTTGTTACTCACCAGCCCTAACAGCCAGAGAACTATCAATGTTAAAGAAACTGTCCACAGCATAAAATTCTCCTTTCGGTATTTAGTTGATTATTTAAGTTATAGTATTACTGCTCATGCTTTCTTAACGCATTCTCCCCGAATATATTTGTGCCTAACCGGAGAAAGCCGCTTATTACAATTATAATAAAAGAAACTATCGCGAAATAGCCGCCGGCTTCTAATTCAATCGAAACCGGGGCAGCATTTTTGGCAATCAGATACGCTGTAATCAATGCGGCTAATCCCACCACCCCGCTTGATAAGATAGGAATAGCGGCTTTCAGGAATATTGCCAGGGCCGCGCACACCAGAGAAACAGCCAGAAATATTTTAACAACAACGGCTATTCCATTCGACTCGAATATATCCACTCCGGTGACAGATTGCGAACCGCAACCGGGCATAACCATAGGGAGGAAAAGGATTGACGCAATCGCCACAATCCCGCCCATTCTTGCCAGCCATTTATATTTTCCCATAACAATTTCCTTTTTCAGTTAGAACGGAATAGCCAGTAAGTATAAAAGGACAATGAACACTACGGCACCTAATCCACGCCCGACATCGCTACCAGAATCGCCTGCGGCGGCCATACCCAGTAATTCCGGTTTTTGGGCTTCGCTGGCCGTTAATGTCTTCTGCTCAGAAGAAGACAACGGGTCAAACCGGGGATTGAAAGCGCCGGCCGTCAAACCAAGCAGTGATTGGTCTTCTAAAAGCGCCAGGCTATCAGATTCAGCCTGCGCCACGGGCGTAAACCTCGCTGCGCTAT
>JAGVQN010000014.1 GCA_020051675.1 Candidatus Brocadiia bacterium | reverse complement strand
TACCCATGGTTAACTCTCCTTTCTGCCCCTTTTAGGGGTCTGAAGAGTCAACCTATTTCCCTATATGGCGTGTCCTAAATGGTCGTGAGTAGGATAATCTGGGTGGAATCCGTTAGAACTTCACTTCCATCTGAATCAGGGTTTCTTTATCCATGTTCTTGATATCTTCCCTGATATCGTTGTAATTGAGCATGAAACGGACGGACCGGTTCATCTGCCAGTTAAAACCGAAAGTCGTCATCCTGACCTCGTCATTATTAACGTTGTTATCCGGGTCAAAATATTGGTAGCAGGCGACTGGGCGGATAACCTGGTTTTTACCGAAGAAATCTATGGTCTGGTTGGTGGTCAGCTGCAGATACCAGCATTTGCTGTTGATATTATCCGTGCCGGTCACGTCAAGCGTCTGGGCAAAGTATTCGTATGTAATCAATATCTTGCTCAATTCATATTTTATGCTGTAGGTATAGCGTTCGCGCTGGTTGACGCCGATTTTCAACGGGTTGGGGTCGCTTTCGTAACCGGTTATCCAGGCGGCGCCGAATTCCATGGGCTTTAAGGGAGAACTGCTGTCGTCTTTCCAGGGAAGCATCCTCAGCTGGAACATGCGGTCTTTTAGGTCGCTGTCATCGGTGGTGTTTATCCCGTTGCCGTTAAAAACGGCTATGGTATATGAGGCCTTTTTATCGAGCATTAACCCCTGCGCCATGATACCGAGTTCCCGGTCACTGAAGGTCGCCAGAGGAGTCGGGGTCAAAGGTTCATAAATCAAGGGGCTGCGGATGGTTTCCTGGAGCGGGGTCCAGGCGACCTCGGCGGCGAAAGAGAAGGGAATCTTAAACTGCCCGACGGTTATCGCCCAATCCGTGTAAGGGATATGGGAAAGGGTAAAACGGGCGTCAAGCAGGGTGTTATTATAAAAATCATATTCAACCCGCCCGGTGACATCCTGGGCGATTTTGCCGTCCAGGAAAAGATGCGCCCGGATATTTTCCATGGTGTCCGGCGTATCTTTAGCCGTGTCCTCTTCGGTATAACTATAACGCAGGTGGACATAACCGCCCGGAGCAAGGTCGCTATTGCCGATTTTAATCGGAGTGCCTTCAGCCCAAATATCGGTCAATAAGCATACAACCGCCAGTAACACGAATATAACAAAGACAGTTTTCTTCATAACAGATTCCTTAATTAATGGTTTTTGTTGATAAGTCAGCCTGATTTATGGTATAAATTTTTATTATACCTCTGTATTTAATCGGCATAATTCATGAAGATATTAAAGGAAATATACCAAAGGCTATTTAAGCATTTCGGGCCACAGCAATGGTGGCCCGGCGAGACGCCGTTTGAGGTGATGGTCGGGGCAATACTGACCCAAAACACCAACTGGTCAAACGTGGAAAAAGCCATCAACAACCTGAAAGCGGAAGGACTGATGGATGCGCACCAATTATACAATCTGGATACGGAAAAGCTCGCCGCGCTTATCCTGCCGGCGGGCTATTATAATATCAAGGCAAAGAGGCTGAAAAACCTTGTAAAATGGTTTGTCGAAACATATGACGGAGACGCGGATAAATTATCCAAAAGCAGCCTGGAATCTCTGCGCGAGGAACTCTTAAGCGTAAAAGGAATCGGGCCGGAGACCGCGGATTCAATCGCTTTATACGCGGCCGGGAAGCCCTCTTTTGTGGTCGATGCCTATACATACCGGATATTCTCCAGACACGGACTTATCCCGGAAGAAACCACCTATGATGAAATCAAATCCTTGTTTGAAGACAACCTGGCGCCGGACGTTAAATTGTTCAACGAATACCACGCGCTGATTGTCCGGGCAGGAAAAGAATATTGCAGGAAAACAAAACCCTTATGCGATAAATGCCCTTTAAAAGGAGTAGAAAAATGAGAGAGAGAACATGGCCCCTGGAAACCTTAAAGAAATATCTTGTCATCCCGAGCGTTTCGGCGCAGGGCACCGGCATTAAAGAAGCCTGCCGATTCCTTAAAACCCTATTCACATCCTTGGGGCTTACGGCAAAAGTAATTGATTGCGGGGGGAACCCCATTTGTTATGCCGAATTAATTGTTAACAAGAAACTACCAACCATACTTTTTTATAACCATTACGATGTCCAGCCGCCCGAGCCATTGGAAAAATGGATTTCGCCTCCGTTTAAGCCGACCGTAAGAGGCGGGAAGCTTTTCGCACGCGGGAGTTCGGATAACAAAGGCAACCTGATTGCCCGCATAGCCGCGGTCAAGTCGTTTTTGGATACCTGCCCGACTGTCCGCCCGGACGAACCATTCGGACGGGGACATCCCCGCCAGAATGACTCTGTCGGGCTGGCGGTCAGGCGGGAAGGCGAAAAACCTCCGGTAAACGTAAAGTTTGTGGTGGATGGCGAGGAGGAAATCGGCAGCCCTACTCTTCCGCGTTTTATCAGCAAATATCGCGAAATGATAAAAGCGGATATGTGCATCTGGGAATCCGGCGGGCGTGACGAAAAAGACAATCCTGATTTAGCGCTCGGATGCAAAGGCATCTGCCACGCGGAACTGGTGGCGCGCGGAGCCAAAGACGACCTGCATTCTTCCAAAGGGGTCATCGTGAAAAACCCGGCGTGGCGCCTGATCTGGGCATTGAACAGCCTTAAAGACAGTAATGAAAACATTCTGATAGACGGATTTTATAACAGGGTCAGGAAACCCGGAAGCCTTGACAGAAAAACTATCGCCAAATTTATGTTTTACGAGAAAGAAAAGAAAAAGGAATGGGGGATAAACAGTTTCTTGGCTGGCTTGACAGGGCTTAAGCTGAAGGAAAGGTTTTTCTACGAGCCGGCGCTTAATATCGACGGATTAACATCCGGTTATCAGGGCAAGGGACACAAAACTGTTCTGCCAAAACAGGCCTCGGCCAAAATAGATTTTCGCCTGGTCCCCGACATGACACCTAAAGATGTTTTGAACCGGTTACGAAAACACCTTGACAGATACGGTTTTAGTGATATAGAAATACATGATTTCAGGGGGTATCCTCCGGCGCGAACGCCTTTGACCAGCCCTTACGTAAATATCATCAGTAAAGCGCAGGAGCGTGTTTATAAAAAGCCGGTGATGGTTGAACCGCTTTTCGCGGCTTCCGGCCCGATGTATCTTTTCACGCCGCTTATGCCGTGTTTTTCTTTGGGGGTCGGTTACAGCGGCTCAAGCATCCACGCGCCCAATGAAAATATCCGGCTCACTGATTACTGGATGGGGATAGAGTGCATCAAGGAAATAATGAACGAACTCGCCATGCCCGCCGGGCGCTGAATTATTTCTTGCTTTTAAGTATTTCCAGGGCGCTCGCAAACAACCCGGCCATTTTATCTGAGTTCGCTTTCAAGGTATTCTGCAACTCTGTTTTATCGCCCGCTTTAAAAATAGTATTGTAGGTTTCTATATTATTTTTTGTCAGGTTGAAATACTCGGTCACTATTTTATAAAGAGGCTGCAGCGTTTCGGAAGGATAATTTTTCTGGAACTCGGTAAAGTACTTATCAAAGTCAGCAATGCTTTGTTGCCTTTTGCCGATATCTTT
>JAGVQN010000030.1 GCA_020051675.1 Candidatus Brocadiia bacterium | reverse complement strand
GCTCTTTCGCTCACTTCCAGCAAGGTCGTTCAGCGCCGCTATTATGCCCCTATGCTTTCCGAAGTCACCCATATCCCGTATCCTTATTGTTATCGTTGTGTTTTTAATCTGACCCACCCGAAATGCAACCTGTATTGCTTAAGCTACTTGAAAGATATCCTTTTTAATAAGACCCTTCCCCCGGAAGAAGTGGCTGCGGTGATTATCGAGCCTATCCAGGGAGAAGGCGGCTACGTTGTTCCTCCCGCGGATTATTTGCCGGCGTTGCGAAAACTGTGCGATGAATACGGCATTCTTCTTGTCGTGGATGAAGTCCAATCCGGAATGGGACGCACCGGCAAGATGTTTGCCATTGAACACTGGAAAGTCATTCCGGATATTACCTGCATTGCAAAAGGGATTGCTTCCGGCATGCCGGCAAGCGCGATTGTTGCCAAGGCAAGCATTATGGATAGCTGGGTGCCTGGCGCCCATGCCAATACTTTCGGCGGCAATCCGGTTGCCTGCGTCGCCGCCATGAAGACAATCGAGCTTTTGGAAAATGGACTCGTTGAAAATGCCCGCAAAATGGGCGAGTATTTTATGAAGGAGCTTAATTCTTTAAAGAATAAATACCCGTTTGTAGGCGATGTCCGCGGCAAGGGGTTAATGATCGGCGTGGAAATAGTAAAGGATAAGAAGACACGGGCGAAAAATCCTGACCGCCGTTCGCGCATTGTCAATTACTGTTTCAAGCATGGGTTAATTATTATGGGATGCGGCGATAGTTCCATCAGGTTCAGCCCGCCGCTTATTATAACAAAAGAAGATATCGATATTGCCCTGGAGATATTTGAACAGGCGTTTAAAAAATCTTAACTAAACAGTTAAATTTTAAACTATGGGACTTTTGCAGGGTAACGAAGCCTGCGTTCGCGGAGCCCTTTATGCCGGGTGCCGCTTTTATGCTGGTTATCCGATAACCCCGTCCAGCGAGATAATGGAGCAGATGGCTGACGAATTGCCTCGCATCGGCGGGGTTTTTGTCCAGATGGAGGATGAAATCGGTTCTATCGCCGCGGTTGTCGGCGCCAGTTGGGCGGGAGCCAAAGCTATGACCGCTACTTCCGGTCCCGGTTTGACTCTGATGCTGGAAAATATCGGTTATGGTATTATGACCGAAACTCCCTGCGTGGTGGTGGATGTCCAGCGTGCCGGACCTTCTACCGGTCAGGCAACCAAGCCGGCAAGCGGTGATATTATGCAGCTTCGATGGGGAGCTTCCGGGGATTATGAGTCAATCGTCCTTTCACCCTGGTCTGTCTTGGAAATGTATGAGTTAACTGTACGTGCGTTTAATCTTGCCGAAACATACCGCTTACCGGTTTTCCTGGCATCTGATGAAGCCGTCGGGCATCTAAAGGAGAATGTTATTCTTCCTGAAAAACAAAAGATTATCCCGCGCGCCAAGAAAACCAACCTTCCCGTTTTTTCGGAACTGCCGGGCAAACGCTGCCTGCCGACTCCGATGCCTGCTTTCGGGCAGGGAAGGGGATTATTGGTTACCGGCTCCTCTCATGATGAACGGGGTTATCGGCGGACGCAATCGCCTGCCGCGCATTCCAAACTTATCAGCCGTTTTTGCCGTAAGATAACCGATAACGTGGATAAAATAGCCGAATGGGAGACTTATTTTACGGAAAATGCTGATACCGTGGTCGTTGCCTATGGCTTCACTGCGCGCAGTGCCTTGCGAGCCGTCAATCTGGCAAGGGAAAACGGGAAACATGTAGGGCTCCTTCGCTTCAAAACACTTTGGCCTTTTGCAGCAAAAGCGTTTCAACAACTTAACCGCAGGGTGAAACGCCTTGTCGTTCCGGAAATGAATCAGGGGCAATTTGTCAGGGAAATACAGCGCCTGATTAAGAGAAAGTACGAAATTATTCCGTATTACAAAACAGACGGAACTGTTATTACCCCGCGTGAAATCCTTGATATTTTATAATAATTGTTGAGAATAAAAGGAGGGTTATGGCTAAACAAGAGAAAAAATTGACTAAAGAGGAACTGCTTGCCAAAGCTAAAAAACCTGCGGAAGATGCCATGATAATGCATCCTTTCTATAAGGGTAAGATAGAGATTCTGCCTAAATGCGTCATTCGCAGTATTGACGACTTCGCCATTTGGTATACGCCCGGTGTTGCCGCGCCATGCAAGGATATCCAGGCGCATCCGGAAAAAGTGTTTGAACACACCAATAAAGGTAATTTTGTTGCCGTTATTTCAGATGGCACCCGCGTCCTGGGCTTGGGTGATATCGGACCGGAAGCCGGTCTTCCCGTTATGGAAGGGAAAGCGCTTATATTTAAATACTTGGGCGGTGTTGATGCCTTCCCGATTTGCCTGGGCACAAAAGACCCGGATGAAATAATAAAAACCGTAAAATACCTTGAGCCCTCTTTCGGCGGAATAAACTTGGAGGATTTTGCCCAGCCTAAATGTTTTCGCATTCTCGATACGCTTCGTAAGGAGATGAATATTCCGGTCTGGCACGATGACCAGCAGGGCACTGCCGCCATTACACTGGCCGGATTGATTAATGCCGTTAAACTTGTCGGAAAGAAAATGAACGAAGTTACTATCGCCATGGTCGGTTCCGGCGCCGCCAATATCTGCATCGCCCGGATGATAATCAAAGCCGGTGTTGATCCCAAAAAGATTGTTATGCTGGATAGCAAAGGCATCCTGAACCGGGATCGCAAGGAAGTCCAGAAAGATTACAAGGAAAAATGGGAAATGTGCCAGCTCACTAACGCAAAGAACCTCAAAGGCGGAATTCCGGAAGCCATGAAAGGCGCCGATGTCCTGATTGCCCTTTCCCAGCCCGGGCCGGATGTCATAAAAAAGG
>JAGVQN010000104.1 GCA_020051675.1 Candidatus Brocadiia bacterium | reverse complement strand
GATGGCGGAGCGCATGAGGGTGACGCGGAAGAAGGATTTGGCGGCGGTGGGGGCGGACATGGTGGGAGTGAGGTTTTGGGGGGTTGGTGTGCTGGAAGAGGGTATTAGGTGGTGGTCTATTTTTGCATCCAGTGTTTTTTCCAGATAGAATTTGAGCCCCATGTAATTATCGAAATTCTTATGGCCGGGCAGGAATTCCACCAGGATGTCAATATCGCTTTTTTTGTGCGGGGTCCCATTGGCGCACGAGCCGAAGATGCCGATTTCCTTGACCTTGTATTCCTGATGCAGTTGGTCGTTTAATCCGGTCAGAATACGCTTGATTTGGTTAAGTGTTTTCATAATGATAGCATACCAAATTCGTGATGGATTTGTCAAGAAACATAATTTAAAGGATAATCCGCTTAATCCCCGCCTACGCTTCGCTCTGGACGGGCAGGCGTTAAATCCCGTTGTTTAGACCTTCCTAAAACAAATCATCCAGTTCACTGCTTGAGCCTTCGGGCATCTTGCCGTGCTGGGAGATATAGTGCTGTATCAGCTCGCTCTCGCGCTTGGTGTAATAGGGTTCAAGCTCGAAGGTGAAATGTTTTGCCTTGCTGTTAGAAAGCTGTTCTTTCAGCCCTTCTTTTAAATTCACCACGCCTTTTATAATAAGCACGTTTTTGGCGTCGTCCAGTAACTGGTAAACCCCTTCCTTTTCCGGGACTGCATTCAAGGATTCTTCGTTAAACTTAAGATGCGCCTCTTTCTTGGGAGGGAAGGTAACCGGCGTAATACAAAATCTCATATCGCATTGCAGGCATCGCGAGGCCTCTTTTATGGCTTCGTCTTTATTGAATCCTTTTTCTATCTGTCCGAAATCATTCACCCTTTCGGCTACAGTTCGGGCGGGCATTTTGACGCGTTGCCAGGAGGCGAAGGATTCGTCACGGCCAAAGAGGGAAGGAGGAGTTAGAAGTTGCAGGTTAGAAGTTACAAGTTTCCCTTCACCGCCGAGATGCTTGTCGATTGAGACAGCAACTTTTTTGCCTTCGGCGATAGACTGGATGACCGAACTCGGATTATGAGCCGCCTCCCCGCAGGCAAAGATACCGGGCTGGTTGGTTTGTAGGGAATTTTCATCCACCTTGATTGCGCCGGAATTTGCCACATCCAATCCCATCTTTTCGAGCAACCCCTTATCCGGTTTTTGCCCGATAGCCAGGATGACCATATCCGCCTCTATTTTATGTTTAACTGATTTATCGAATTGGGGATTGAAGCGTTTAGCAGAGTCTCCGCCAGAGGCGGATCCGCCTTCGGCGGAAAATACCGAGGTGCACTTGGTAAAGCAGATGCCTTTGACGCAGTTGGAGTCTCCGATAAGTTCCTCAGGACCCCAGGAACAATTTATGGTTATCCCTTCCTCGCGCGCCTGGTCTATTTCCCAGTCATGGGCGGGCATTTCATCGGATGATTCCAGGCAGGCCATTTCAACGCTCTTAGCGCCGAGCCGTTTGGCAGTCAGCGCCACGTCTATCGCCACGTTCCCGCCGCCGATGACCAATACTTTTGAAGGCATTTCGTATTTTAGGCCCTGGCGGACACCGCGCAGAAAATCCATAGCCCAGAGTACCAATTCAGAATTCGGAATTCGGGATGCGGAATGTGGAATGGAAGATGGGGAATTGGGAATGGCGGATGCGGAATTAATGTTTTCCAGTCCTTTGAGCGGGATTTGTTTGGAAAGTTGCGCGCCGGTGGTAACCAGTATAGCCTTGAATCCGTTTTCCTTAAGGCTTTCTATGGTGAAATCTTTTCCCAGAGCCTGGTTCAGTTTTAGCTCCACGCCTGATGAAGTAATATATTTCAAATCCGCATCAAGCACTGATTCAGGCAGGCGGTAAGCCGGGATGCCGTAACGCATCATCCCGCCGGCTTTGGGCTGTGATTCAAATACGGTTACCGGATAACCTTGCTTGGCAAGGTAGTATGCGGCGGTAAGCCCGGAAGGGCCGGAGCCAATCACCGCTACGCGGTGAGGTTTCAGATTGGAGATTTTAGATTGCGGTTTCTCATTGCTACCATCTACTATCTGCAATCTGCTATCTGCTGCATAGCGCTTGAGCGCGCAAATGGCAATCGGTTCATTAATTTCCTTACGGCGACAGACTTCTTCGCATGGATGGAAACAGACATTACCCAAGACTGAAGGCAATGGCACTGATTCTTTTATCACTTCCAGGGCTTTATCCTGATTGCCCATCTTTACCTGGCGGATATATTCCGGCACGTTAATGCCCGCTGGACAGGTATATTTGCACGGAATCAAATCTATTTCCCTGTCGGTTGATTTCAAATCTTTATCCATCAGCGCGCCGGTCGGGCAGACCTCAATGCACGCTCCGCAGAACTTGCAGCCTGAATCCTTGAGTGCAGGCTTTTGCGAGCCGACAATAACTTTGCCGTTGCTTATAATAAATCCCAATGCCTCGATTCCGCGCAGGTCCTTGCAGGCGCGCACGCACCTCGTGCAGCCGATGCATAAATTATAATTGCGCTTAATTAACGGCTCATCTTCTATGACTGGTTGTTCTTTAGGTTTGTAGCGGGGCGTTTCTGCCTTGATGCCGATATATTCAGATATTTTCTGCAGTTCGCACTTGCCGAATTTGGGACAGCAGCGTTCATTATTCGGGACGTTGCTGGAACACTGGGTCAAGGAACACCCTTCATGCTGGGCGCAGGTTAAACAGGAATGCGGGTGCTCGGCAATGATTTTGGAGAGGTTATCCTTCCGCAAAGACAATAATTCCGGCGCATCCGTTTCTATGGACATACCGTTTTTAACTATCGTGGCACAGGCACGCTGCGGTTTATCCATGCCGCCTATCTTAACTAAGCATAACTTACATCCAATTTCATCCATCTGGTATTCTGATAATCTGCGTAGCGAAGCGGAGTCCCGATGAACATCGGGAATATTCTGATACTCTTTCCCTCCCTGATATATTTTATCCGATGGCCGAATGTCCTGCGAAGGCGGCAAATCCGGATGGGCGCAGAGGTGCGGTATATAGATATTATTCGCCAGCGCCGCTTTGAGGATGGTTAATCCTTCCGCAACGTTGAATTCAGTATTGTTTATCTTGATTGTAACCATATATTGAAAGCCACATAGATTATATCGAAGTATTTGAATCGGTCAAACATTTTATTGGGAAAGTTTTACCCCGCCCCGATGTCCATCGGGACGGGGTTTTGGTTAGTCCAAGCGATGGCGGATTGATTTGTTTGACAGTGTGCGAATAAATCCTATAATAAACTGCCTTATGTTGTTTGAATTGAATGAAGAGAAGAAGCTAATCAGGGATACCGCCCGCGAATTCGCCCAGGAAACCCTTTCCAAATACGCCAAACAGATAGACCGCGAGGAGCGGATACCTCAGGAAGTAATCAAGAAACTGGCCGAGCTTGGTTTCTGGGGGATTACCGTGCCGGAAGAATTCGGCGGGGCAGGATTGGATGCTTTTTCCCTGATACTGGTTCTGGAAGAAATCAGCCGTGTCTGCGCTTCGACCTCGGTAACCATGTCCGTCCATAATTCGCTGGTCTGCAATGCGCTGGTGAAATACGGGACTGCGGAACAGAAGAAAAAGTATCTGCCTAAGCTTGCCGGCGGCGAGATTATCGGTGCGTATGCGTTGACCGAACCGGATTCGGGAAGCGATGCGGCTTCGCTTATCACCAAAGCGGTAAAGAAAGGCAATCAATACATCCTTAACGGCACTAAGATTTTTATCACGAGCGCGCCGATTGCCGGCGTTTCGATTGTCTTTGTCCGGACTAATCCGGATAAATCGCTGAGGGGTAAAGGTATCAGCGCTTTTCTGGTTGAACCTTCATTCAAGGGTTTTAAACTGGGGGTAAAAGAGGAAAAGATGGGCGTGAAAGGCGCAATTGCCGGCGAGATTGTATTGGAAGATTGCGCCGTACCGGCGGAGAATCTTTTGGGCGAGGAAAACAAGGGCTTTAATCTCGCGATGGAACTCTTAAACAGCGGTCGAATCGGGATTGCCGCGCAGTCCGTCGGGATTGCCCAGGCATGCCTTGACGCCGCCATGAAATATTCGCAGGAACGGAAACAGTTCGGCAAAGCCTTATCAGAATTCCAGGCAATCCAGTGGAAAATAGCCGATATGGCAACTGAAATAAACGCCGCCAGGCTTTCGACCTACCACGCGGCTTTGCTCAAAGATAAAAAACTGCCCCATATAAAAGAGGCTTGCATGGCGAAATTGTTCGCCTCGGCCGTATGCAATAAGGCGGCCAAAGAATCCGTCCAGATACACGGCGGGATGGGTTACACCAAGGATTTTGCGGTGGAGCGGTTTTTCCGCGATGCCAAGGTAACGGAAATCTACGAAGGCACATCCGAGATTCAGCGAATAGTCATAAACAAGGAATTATTCGGCAAAAACTGGATTTCTTCGCGCCAATAAAATGTTAGATAAGAAAAAGATTTTATCCGGTGATAAATCAAGCCTTGCCCGTGCGATTTCTCTGGTTGAAAACAATGATAATAAATCAACAGGACTTTTATCATCACTTTATCCTCACCTCGGCAAAGCGCACCGGATAGGGATTACCGGACCGCCGGGCGTGGGCAAAAGCACGCTGGTCGATGAACTTGCCATAAACCTGAGGAAACTCAATAAAACGGTCGGCATTATCGCCATTGACCCGACGAGCATCTTCAGCGGAGGGGCGATTCTGGGCGACCGCATCCGCATGCAGAAAATCGGGATTGATGATGGCGTTTTTATCAGAAGCATGGCAACCAGGGGCTGGATAGGCGGCATCAGCCGGAGCACTTCGGACGCGGCGGATATCATCGATGCCTCCGGCAAATCATATGTCATCATAGAAACGGTCGGAGTGGGGCAGTCTGAGATAGAAATATTCAAGAATGTCGATACGACCATCCTCGTCCTTTCCCCTGAATCAGGCGATGCCATCCAGGCGATGAAGGCGGGCATCATGGAGATAGCCGATGTAATCGTGATGAATAAATCCGACCGGTCCGGAGCGGATAGCCTGATTGATGCCATCAGGAATACATGCGAAATGCAATGGAGTCCCCCGAATAAAGCTTCGGGGGGCGGAATTTCATTAAGTTGCCGGAAAACAGCCGTTTCATCCGATGTATGCAGGAACACCATTCCCATATTCAAGACAGAGGCGGTTAATTCCGTGGGAATCACGGAGGTTTTGGATTACCTGGAAAAGCGCTGGCAGCACCTGAAAGAAAGCGGGGAATTATCCGGGAAGCGGAAACTTATCGTCCGGGAAAAGCTGAAATCGCTTGTCTTTAAAGAGGTTGAGGATTTTATCGGCAGTAATAAAAAGGTAAGAGCGCTTATTGATAAATCGGTGGATAAGATTTTAAGCGGCAAGACGAATATTTATAAATCCGTCGGCGTAATCATCAAGGAAATATCAGGCATTCCGAAAAGGCGCTGATAATATTATCAACCCGCCTGCATCCGGCCCGCTGAATTCCATTATAATTGCAAAATATCTATGAATCTTTTCCCGATAATGTATAATGCGCGGAATTTATGCTTAAACGATTTTTAATATACTTTAGGCGTTATAAAGCCCAGTTTTTATTGGGGATACTTTTCCTGGCGATTGTCGACCTGATTGATATCATCCAGCCTTTAATCATCATGTATGCGGTGGATGATTTATCCAAGCCGAATGCGCCGTCGATTCTTTTATGGTACGCGATAATCTACATGGGATTGGGTGTTCTCCAGGGGCGGGGAAGATTCTGGTACCGTATTTTCTTCTTCGGGCCGTCTTACAAGATAGCCCGCGATATCCGCAACGAATTGTTTTCCCACTTGCAAACGCTTTCGAGCAACTATTTTAACCGCACTTATACGGGCGATATCATGTCCCGGGCGACCAGCGATATCGAAGCCGTCCGGCAGTTTTATGCCATGGGAATGTTCATCGGCGCCGACCTTATCGTTTATGTCCTGACCGTTCCGGTGATAATGTTTTTCCTGAACGTCAAATTAACCCTTTTAAGTCTTGTCCTTTTGCCGGCCCTGCCGTTTTTCGTGAACCGCATGGGCAACCTTATCCACAATCGCTTCAAGAAGATACAGGAAACCGCCGCGGAAATAAGCACCTACTCCCAGGAAAACTTCGCCGGCATCCGCGTTGTCAAGTCGTTCGCCCAGGAAGAAAACCAGAAGTCCGGGTTTAAGCAAATAAACGATAAATACGTCGATCAAAATCTTTCCATTGCCAAAGTAGAATCTGTTTTTTCCCCCACCCTGCAATTTATCGCCGCCGCAAGCGTTCTCATCGTTCTCTATTTCGGCGGGAAGGAAGTTATTGGCGGAACCATTTCTGACGGAACTTTTGTCGCTTTCACTTTATATATGGGCAGGTTGCTCTGGCCCATGATGGCTCTTGGGTGGACCATTTCCATCTTCCAGCGTTCATCCGCCTCCATGCAGCGGTTGCAGGAAATCTTTGGCGCGAAAGCGGAAATCATTTCGCCTCCACAGCCGGTCGCCAAGAAACTGGAAGGGGCGATTGAGTTTAAAAACGTTGGGCTTGCCTACCAGGGCCTTGGTTCGGAAAATACGCAGAAAGAGCCGGCTTTGCAGGGAGTAAACCTCAAAATCCCGGCGGGTAAAACCGTGGCGATTATGGGGCCGGTCGGCTGCGGAAAGACATCTTTGATTAACCTTATCCCGCGGCTCTTTGACCCGACCGAAGGAAGCGTCTTGATTGACGGAGTTGACCTTCGGCAATATGATTTGGGCGACTTGCGGAAACAAATCGGCTTTGCCCCGCAGGATGTCTTCCTCTTTTCAGAAAGCATAAAAGAAAATATCGGGTTAGGAATACAGGACTACAAGGAATCCGATATTCAGCGAATAGTCACATCGGCAAAGCTATCCATGGTCGGAGCCGATATAGAAGGATTGCCGGGAAAGTACGAAACCCTGCTCGGCGAACGGGGCGTAAACCTTTCCGGCGGGCAGAAACAGCGCATCACCATCGCCCGGGCGCTCGCTAAGAAACCTAAAATACTCATCCTCGACGATTGTTTTGCCAGCGTTGATGTCGATACGGAAAGCCTGATTCTGGATGAGTTCCAGTCCGTCCTGCCTGACCTGACCACCATCATAATTTCGCACCGCCTGCCGGTGGTGAAAGTGGCGGATATTATCGTCTTCATGGAAAAAGGGCAGGTCGTGGAGACAGGCTCCCATTCCGAATTATTAGCCCGGAAAGGCAGATACGCTGACTTTTACCGGCAGCAGCAATTAATCACTGATTTGGAGAAAATTGAATGAGCGGCCACGGAAAAAGCTATCATCTGGATGACGAAATACTCGGCAAGGTGTATGACCATACACTCATGAAACGGTTGTTTGGTTATGTGCGCCCCTATTACGCCGTCTTTGCCTTAGCCCTGTTTTTGGTCTTGCTCTCAACCGTATGTTTCCTTATCGGCCCGGCATTGACCGGCTCAATCATAGATATAGGGATTAAACAGAAAAATGTTCCGGCGTTATACAGCTTGTGCGCCCTTTATTTATCAATAACAGTGTTAAGCTGGCTTATCAGTTTCATTTCGACGAATGTGTTAGCCTATTTAGGGCAAAAAATAATGTTCGATTTAAAGTCCCGGCTGTTCGCGCATCTCCAAAACATGTCGCTCCGGTTCTTTGATAAGAATCCGGTCGGGCGCCTCGTCACGCGCGTGACCAACGATATCGGGACATTGAGCGACTTGTTTTCGGTCGGGCTGGTTACCGTCTTCAATGATGTTGTCATGGTTGCCGGACTGGTCGTTGTCATGTTCTGGATGGATGCATACCTGACCCTGGTTGCCCTTTCAATCGCCTTGTTATTGATTCCCATCACCATTTTCTTCAAGGCCAAAATACGCAATGCCTATCGCGATATCCGCTTAAAATTAGCCCAGATTAACGCTTATCTGGCGGAAAACATTGCCGGAATCAGGGTGACCAAACTCTTTAACCGGGAAAATAAAAATCTCGAGTTATTCAATGATATCAATGACGGCCATTTTAAAGCATGCCGGCGCTCCATCATTTACGATGGGTCATTCGTTTCCTCCGTGACTATCCTAAGGGCTGTTTCCATCGGGCTGGTCATATATTACGGGGGCAGCGCGGTATCTGATGACACAATCAAATTAGGAGTCTGGGTTGCTTTCCTGACTTACACCATGCACTTTTTTAACCCGATACAGGACCTGGCGGATAAATATACCCTTTTCCAGGCAGCCATGGCGTCGGCTGAAAGGGTGTTTAAGATTCTGGACACTCCCGCGGAAATAGTTGACCCGGAAAAGCCGGTTCCGCTTCCTGCGATAAGAGGTGAAATAGCCTTTGAAAACGTCTGGTTTGCTTATCCTTCGGATAGCGATACGCCCCCCGACGCCCGCCTGAATGAACTTCAGTTCGGGCAGGTAACGCCGGGGGACGCCCAAGAAGGATTCACCGTGAAGGATAAAACCCCGCTTTATGTCTTGAAGAACATAGCGTTCTCGGTTAAAGCCGGCGAGAGCATTGCCATCGTCGGGATAACCGGTAGCGGCAAATCCACCATCATCAATTTGCTTTCCCGGTTCTATGATGTCGATAAAGGGCGGATACTTATCGACGGGATTGATATCAGGAATCTCCGCCAGTCCGAACTGAGAAAACAGATGGGAATCGTCCTGCAGGATGTCTTCATTTTCTCCGGCACGGTCCTTGATAATATCTGCCTGGGCGAGAAAACCATCAGCCTGGAGAAATGCCGGGAAATTGCGAATTATGTCCACGCGGATACTTTTATCGAACAATTGCCAAACCAATATAACGGCTCGGTTGCGGAGCGCGGCGTGACGTTTTCTACCGGCCAGCGCCAGCTCCTTTCTTTTACCAGGGCATTGGCCTTCGCCCCCAGAATATTAATCCTGGATGAAGCGACCTCGTCTATCGACGTGGAAACGGAAAGTTATATCCAGGACGCCATAAAGAAGGTGATAAAAGGCAGGACTTCCATTATTATCGCCCATCGCCTTTCCACCATCAAAAATGTGGATAGAATCCTGGTGATACATCATGGTGAGTTGAAAGAAATAGGGACTCATCAGGAATTATTGGACAAACAGGGAATCTACTACAAACTGTATAAACTCCAGTTTAAGGCGTAACTCTATTTTTTACTCTGGTGCGCGTAGGCTTTCTTTTCGCCATCCGTCAGTTCGGCATTGACTGTTTT
>JAGVQN010000015.1 GCA_020051675.1 Candidatus Brocadiia bacterium | reverse complement strand
TAACCCTTCTTGGCGCCAATCGCATAACCGGCAATAGTCAATCCCTCGATTACGGCATACGGGTCTCCTTCCATTACACTCCTATCCATAAAAGCGCCCGGATCGCCTTCATCTCCGTTACAAATGACATAACGCTCTTTTTCCGGTGATTTACGGGCAAATTCCCATTTAAGCCCGGTAGGGAAACCGGCACCTCCGCGTCCGCGCAGCCCTGATTTCTTTATCTCTTCAACCACTCTTTCCGGAGACATCTCATAAAGAATCTTTGACAACGCCTGGAAACCATCATAGCGAATATAGTCTTCGATATCAATCGGGTCTATTTTACCGTTATGCCTGAACACCAAACGCATCTGATGTTTATAGAAAGGCACTTCCGTTTCTTTAACGACCCTCTTTCCTGTTTTCAAATCGATATAAAGCAGTTTTGTAACTATTTCTTTCTTAAGGATAGTTCTCTTAATAATAACGGGAACATCCTCCGGCGTCACTTGCTGATAAAATATCTCATCAGGAAGAATAACGAGAATCGGCCCGCGTTCACAAAAGCCATGACAACCCGTTCGTTTAAGTATAACCTTTCCCTGTAAATCATGCCGCTTGATTTCCGATTCAAACACCTCATAAACCTTTTGGCTGCCCAAAGCACCGCAACCCGTACCACCGCATAAGGTTATAGTCGGCATTTTCGGATCTATCTGGCTGATAATGGATTCTCTGATTTTAGCAAGTTCTTGCTTTGAAGTAATTGGTTGCATGGTTTATCCTTTCTTACTTACAAGAATCGATAATCGCATCTATACGGTCGGGAGTCAGTTTCCCGTAATAATCCTTTCCAATCACAACCGTTGGCGCCAGGGCGCACGCGCCCAAACAAGCGACTGTTTCAAGGGTAAATTTATAATCAGGCGTAGTCTCTCCGTCTTCAATCTTGAGCTTTGATTTAATCTTTGAAAGAATATTCTTGGCGCCTCTGACATGGCAAGCCGTCCCACGGCAGGGACGAACGATATATTTACCGCGGGGCGTCGTGCTGAATTGGGCGTAAAATGTCAAGACCCCGTAGATTTTACTGCGCGCCACGTTAGTATGCTTGCTGATTAAGTTTAATGATTCAGGCGGGACGTATCCGAAAACCTCCTGGACTTTCTGCAGGATAGGAATAAGCAGATTTTCCTTCTTGGGTTCAAAATCTTTAAGAACATCCTTGATTTGTTTGTCGGTTGGCGGTTGCATGGCTATCTCCTTATATTAATATAATATTCCCTCTCATCCGGGGAAAAGCTTCAGCATGCAAAATAATCTGAAATGCAAAAGGCTAATCTATCTGGAGTATCTCGTAATGCAAAATACCAGCCGGGACTTTGATATCCACTTTTTCCCCTGCACGATGCCCGAGCAAAGCTTTCCCAACCGGCGTCGAAACCGAAATATACCCCTCCGAAGGATCAGCCTCCCCTTCCCCCACTAACGTATATTCAATGACATCCCCGGTATCCATATTGCGCATTTTCACCTTGGAACCAAAGGCAATATCATCAGACTTCTTTTTGGCCGGATTGATTATTTCCGCGCGGCTCAGTCGGTCGCGCAGCTCGGCAATCTGGCGGTCCACCCGCCACATTTCCTCGCGGGCGCTGTCGAATTCCGAGTTTTCCGAAAGGTCTCCGAGCTCCCGCGCCTCGCCCAGGCGCTTTTGCACCGCGGAAAGAACTTCTTCTTCCAAATACTTAAGTTTTTCGCGCAGTTTCTGGAAACCTTCGGGCGTTATCGGCAGGCGTTCCATATACTAACCTTTCAATTCCTTATCTTCTTTTTCCAGCTTATCTTTAAGCGATTTCTGGTAATCCCCTACCTTCTTGCGCAACTCCTTATTTGAAACGGACAATATTTTAAGGGCGGCCAGCCCCGCTTCTTCCGGTTCCAAGACCAGCATCGGGCAAACGCCGGAAGGCATCCGGATTGTCGACCAGATATCCGCACCGCCGAATTTATCCCCGATGCCTATCGGGGGACAGGCAATGACCGGGCAGGCGGTATTGGCATCGACAAAGCCGCTTAAGGCATTGCTCCGGCCGGCGACCGTGACGAAAACCGTATTCTCGCCTTCGTACTCTTTAAGGATATCCAGCGCTTTGAGAGGCACTTTATGCGCCGAGGCTATTTTCATGATGCATTCAACGCCGAACTTCTTCACGAAATCGGCTATCTTCTTGGAATGGTCTAAATCCCCTTTTGAACCCATGATGATTACCACTTTCATAAATTCTCCTTTACATGATTAACGGCATTAATAAATATCATCATTCCGTCGGTCGGTTCGTTTATCTTTTCACGCCTCCAGCGCGGGTGGTTAGTCGGGTCCTGGAACCGTTCCGGATGAGGCATCATCCCTAAAATCCGGCCGGTTGAATCGCAAATACCGGCGATATTATCCACCGCCCCATTCGGGTTGAACGGGAAACGGCTGGTCGGCTTGCCTTCAGGCGTTGAATAACGGAAAATTATCTGCTTATTCTGCTTTAACTTCGCCAGCACCTTTTTATCCATCGGAATAAATTTGCCTTCAGCATGCGCCACCGGGAAATAGACGGGGTCATTATGCCACTCCCTGGTAAAAACGCACAGGTCGGATGCCTTCTTGAGATACACCCAGCGGTCATCATAACGGCCGGAATTGTTGGTGGCCAGGGTGGCTTCCTGTTCCAGCTTGTTTTCCGCTAAGCCAAAACCGGGCAACAATCCTAATTTGGTCATTATCTGGAATCCGTTGCATATCCCGATAATCAGTTTGCCTTCATGGATGAATTTAAGCAGGTCCTCTGAAAGGTTCTGCCTGATTTCATTAGCCAGGACCGTGCCGGCGCCGAGGTCATCGCCGTAGGAAAAGCCTCCGGCAAATGCCAGGATGTTATATTGATGGATTAATTCTTTATTACCAACCCATTTATTGATATGGATTAAATCGACGGAAGCGCCTGCCTTTTCAAAAGCCGCTTTGGTCTCGTAATCGCAGTTCGTTCCGGCCGTGCGCAGTATAAATACCTTTGGTTGCATAGAGGCATTATATTGATAACTTAAAGATAGTCAAGATTTAAAATGTACAATCAGCCTGTTATGAGCCGAAAGGTTCGGATAATAAATCAGTCAGCTTGCGTTTTATCACCCGTCCGTTTTTATTGTGGATAATCAGGCTGAGGTTCTTGGAAAACTCGGCCATCACCTGCAAACACGCCCCGCAGGGCATGGCGGTCTTAGAGCCGCTGGCGGTAATCGCCATTGCCTTAAAATCCTGTTCGCCTTCGGAAACGGCCTTGAATATCGCCACCCGCTCGGCGCAGATGGTAAGTCCATAAGAATTATTCTCGATATTACATCCGGTAAAAACCTTGCCGCTCTTGGTTAATAATGCCGCGCCGACTTTAAACCTAGAATACGGCGCATAGGCATTCTTCATCGCCGCTTTTGCATGGTTTATTAGTTCAGTATCTTTCATATTCGTTATTCCTTTTCTTTAGATTGAGGTTTGGTTAACTTATCAATTGCCCATTCTATCTTGCCGAGGACAAACGGATGTTTTTCAGTTTCTTTAAGCTTTTCCAGAACGGGAATGGCATCCGGATTACCGTAATTACCAAGTGCTTCTGCCACAAAACCACGAAATTTCCAATCATCAGAATTAAGATTATGCACAAGAATAGAATAAGCACGGTTTTCTTTATCCTTTATTAATCCAAGAGCTTCAATGGCATGATAACGCATTTGTATGAGATTAACATGAGGAATATCAACAACAGTAATCACCAACAATAATTCCGGGACAGCCGGTTCCCCTATCTGGATTAACGCCTTTTCCGCCGGATAACGCACCCAGAAATATTCGTCATCAAGCAACTTAATCAGGTATGGAATAGCCGCGGGGTCTCCTATATTACCCAGCGTTACTGCCATAATTTTCCTTAACCCTTCTGATTCGCTGAAGGCATCGGTTTGAGCAAGCTTAAGCAATGCCGGCACGGCACGCTTATCCTTCAGCTTACCCAATGCCATGCAGGTGATATCAACAAGGTTCTTATTTTCAAGATAAGGTAATAGTAATTCAGCCCCGCTTGGGTCTGCGATATTTCCGATATTGAGAATAATCATGCGCCTCAAATACTTATCTTTAAGTTTCATGTGTTCTATCAACACAGGAATAGCCTCTTTCCCGAAAGAGGTTGTAAATGTTGACGCCCAGCTTTGCTCATAATAATTCTCGCTGGCTAATTTGGGAATGGCATAGTAAAGCGCCGGTTTACCCAATCCCTTAAATTTATCCCGTGCAACAGATGATTTCTCGTGGTGCGCGCCCTGCTCCTTAACGCAATCAACCCAAAGCTTATCCAGCTCTTCTTTGGTCATGGTGGTAACAGTCTCTGTCGGCGTTATCGCATCCACCCCTTCCAAGGACGGTTCAGGTTCTTCTTTCGACTTAACAACCTCTCGCCTGGGCCAATCGGATAATTTCTCATCGGTTGTAAATCCGGGTGGCACGATTACATCCAATCCGGCGCACCAGGTACGGTTATCATTATTCCAGCCGATTCCGCTTGCCCATATTCCCGGCTTCATCAACGGATTAACGCTGATATATTCACCGTTCCCGCCGAGATTCAAAAGGATTCCGATGCTTCCGTTATCGCGTTCCTGATGGCCGCCCGGATAGTTAAAACCGTCAAATTTGATACCACCGCTTTTCTTAATCAGGAACCCGCAGCCATTCTGGACTCCAGCCGCCATCCAGTTCCATTTCTTACTTGTGGTGAATTCATCGTTCCCCGCACCGTCAATTAACCAGCCCGGCGATAAGTCCCATCCGACAGCCGGACCAATCATATTGCCGTGATATTTATCATTTCCGCTCCTGTCAATCATGCAAGCGACTGCCAGATGAATTGCCGCGCCCATGGTATAACCATCGTATTCACCGCCGCTATTATCCTCTCGAGGCGACCATTGGGAAATAATTTTCTTCCGTTCTTCCGGAGTCATCGTATAACCCGGAAGATTGCCTATCTTGCCGGTTTCATAGATATCATCGCCCGCATCATCCACAAACATCCCGAATCCATACCAGTAACTGCCGCCGATGCCGAATTGGTTATTCAGATGGTAAAAATCATCTCCGGAGTTATCAATCAGGATGCCTATTCCGCCGGAACAATTAGGCCTTAACCCATAGCCAAAACCCTGCGACATGGCAATAAATGAATTCTTGGGCCGTTGCGGAAAATCATCGTATCTTCCGCCGGCATAATAATTATCATTTCCGTTTTTATCCTGCAGGAGTCCGATGCCGGCAGGTGCGCCAAATCCCTGCGAGCCATAAGTGGCGCTGTATTTATCATCGCCCTGTTCATCTATAAGCATTCCGATACCGAATGACGCCGCCCCCTGAACGCAGTCAAGCCCTTTATAGGAATCATTCCCTTTGCCTGTCCGCCATAAGATTCCGACCCCTAAATGCGCGGCCCCTTGAGACCAATCACCGGCCGCAAATGTATTGTTTCCATCACCATCAACCACCAGTATTCCGACACCGGCAAGCGCGCCGCCCTGGCAGAAATTGATGCGGTCATTGCCCGGTTCAAGTTTGTCCGATTCTTCGTGTTTAGTCGGTTCAGGCTTAAGCCGCGCGATGAATTCGTTATTGCCTCCCATATCAATACAGACTGCCACAGGTGGCTGGGTGCGGCCGTCCGTCCCGCCGGCACGGCCGGTGTATTTATCATCACCGCCTAAATCTATGATTAAAGAGAAATCATCGTTGTATTCATTCGGACCATTGTCGCCAATAATTACCTCACCAATAGAAGTCTTGGCGTAGAATATGATCCCGCCTTTAACCCGGCTTTCATCTAATCCCCACTCCTTGACTGACTTCCCTTTGAGTGGCTTAACCTTCCTAAGTTCC
>JAGVQN010000053.1 GCA_020051675.1 Candidatus Brocadiia bacterium | reverse complement strand
CCATTCCGCATTGAACCAAGAGCGATTAAAAGGCGGAAAAAACAGTATGATTTATTGAATCAACCAAGAAAGGTTTTACGAAGAAAACTTATGAAAGAGATGGCTTAACTATGTGCCATTCTGGCCTGTCCCTAATTATTTCCCGATGCAGAACCGGCTAAATATATTATTTAACACATCATCCGGGGTGGTCGCGCCGGTGATATTGCCGAGCTGGTTCAAGGCTTCGCGTAATTCAAAGGCGACCAGTTCGGCCGAAGGTGTGCTTTTCGCCCTTTTAAGCGATTCCAAAGCGCGGGAGAGGTTTTCCCTGTATCGGGCGCTGATGATATAAGGAGCCGATGACTTATCCGTTTTACTCTCTTTCAATAAGCCGTTCAAACGTTTAGCCAGTTCCGTTATTCCGTTCCCCTTAAGCGCCGAGACGCGGCAGATGATGTCTTTATACTTTAACTTGCGCCGTATAACCTGGTCGCTTATCTTTTGGTTTAGGTCGCTTTTATTGATGATGAGCAATACTCTTTCAGGCGGCAGGCGGCGCAGTATTTTTATGTCTTCATTAGAAACCGGCCGGCTCCCGTCAATGACGAATAAGAACATATCCGCCTGTTCGATAATCCCTCTGGTTTTCCGGGCGGCGATTTCCTGGATGCCGGTTTTGTCGCGTGTCTTTCCGAGGCCGGCCGTATCAAAAAGACGGAAGCCGTGGCCTTTTATTTTGAAATCCGCCTCAATGACGTCGCGGGTGGTGCCGGCAAGCGGCATGACCACGGCGCGCTCTTTTTTCAAGAGGCGGTTAAAGAGGCTCGATTTCCCCACATTGGGCATTCCGCAGATAACCAGCGACACGCCTTCTTTAAACACGGCGGTTTCCTGCTGGCCTTTGAGAAGGCGTGATAGTTCGCTTATCAGCTTAGCAACTGATTTTTTTATCTCCTCGCCAGTAATAATCGCAATATCCTGGTCGGAAAAATCAAGCGAGAGTTCCAGCCGGCTTAAGAGGCGTTTCATCATTTCATTCAGGCGTTGAGTGTGGTTTGAGAAATCACCTTTTAACTGCCTGACGGCTAAAACGAGTTCGCGTTCATTGCGTGCTTTGATGATATTGAGGACGGATTCAGCCTGCGCCAGGTCAATCCTCCCATTAAGGAATGCGCGGCGGGTGAATTCTCCGGCCTGGGCCATATGTGCCCCTTTTTTGGTGAAATAATCCAGTAGCATATTAAGTAACGGAGGCACGCCCAAAGTATGGATTTCCACGATATCCTCCCTGGTATAAGAGCGGGGTGCTTTCATTATATATAATGTAACGGGTATTTGTGTTTTGGGGGAAGGCCCCGTTTCACGGGGCTCCCTATTCAACCCCGACGTGACGTCGGGGAACGAAGCGGAGCGGGGGAGGATGATTTTGCCCGGGACGCTTTGGTGATTACGGCTTAAAGCGTCTGCCGGGCGAAAGACCTTACGGACGAGGGACAGTGATAAAGGCCCGCTTAAGCGGATAACCGCTCCGAGCGAATACCCGGACGGTGTGGCGACGGCAATTATCGTATTTTCTTTCATTGCTATTAAATTTTACAATTAAACTAAAAAATATACAATATTTTCGTCTTGATAATCGTTTTAAGTATGTATTAAAAATGCCAGAACATACAGATGAAAGTCTGATACAGGAATACCGAAAAGGCGACAAGGAATCCTTGGAGAAATTGTATGAAAAATACCAGTTGCCGTTGTTTAACTATATCGCCCGCATAGTGACGGACCAGGTTCTGGCAGAGGATATTTTACAGGAGGTATTCGAGAAGGTGATTAAAAACGCCGCGTCTTTTTCCCCGGCAGGGGAGGGTTCTTTTGCCGCCTGGCTTTACAGGATAACCATTAACCTCTGCCGCGATAAGCAGAGTTCAAAATGGCAGACATCCGTAAAGCTTGATTCATCGGTTGAGAGAGCAACGGATAATATCCCTAATAGCAATAACAGCAAGATGGAAGCGGTTGAAAAAGCTATGGTCAAGCTTTCTCCTGAACAGAAAGAAGTGGTGCTCTTGAGGGTTTATGGCCAGATGAGCTTTAAGGAAATTGCCGGGGTTCTTGATTGCCCCTTGAATACGGTTTTGGGCAGGATGCATTATGCGATCAAGAACCTGAAGCAAAACATGGGGATGTAACACGAAAGGAGAAAAGATGATAAAAAGGAGAATCAACGCGGTGTGCCTAATAATAGGTCTATGTCTTTTTATTGCATTCGGCTGTTCGCAGGTTGAGGAAGCCAAGCCAGCGCCGAAGCATTCCCCCGAGGTGAAACAGAAAGCGCCAGATAGCGAACCACACAAAGCTAAGGAAAATCCGCAGGGTGCGGAAAAGCATATGGATAAATTAAACGCCAGAGTCAGGGATATCGATGACAAGATTAACAATCTCCAGCGCGAGAAAGAAAGGATTGTTCAGGAAATGCACAAGGCGTCCGAACAGCATAATCAGGAGACAGAAAAACAAAAGCGGGTTGAGATGGAAAAAAGGAATAAGCATCTTGAGGAGCTTATCCGGACTAAGGAAAAGCTTGAGATTAGCCTGAAAGAATTATCCAAGCATCCGGAATCGAGTGAAGGTCCAACAGAAATAATAAAAGAGCTTGCCCATATCAATAAGGCAATCGAAGAAGAAAAAGCGAAGCGGCGGGAGGAAGAAAACGCCGAGGCGAGGAGGCATTTCACAGAACTTAACCGCCAGCTTGAGGAAATAAACCGGCAAAAGGCGGAACTGAAGCAGAGAACCGATATGATAAAAGAACATTCCGAGCGGGAAATGGATGAATTGAATAAAAGGGGAAAAATGGTCCGCAGGGAAATGGAAGAGCTTAAAGAGCGGCATGGGGAAACCAAAGAAACCGCAAAAACGCCTCGTGAACACGCCAGGGGAATACGAGATGCCCTGGAAAATCTGGAAAAACAGCGCAGGGAATTGGATAACAAAGTGGATTCCCTACAGGCGGAAATAGATAAAAAATACGCCGAGATAGATAAAAAGACGGTGCGGCTCAATATGGAGCTGGAAAAACTGGAAAACAAGCGTTAAAGGAGGGCGATATGACGGAATGCGCGGAATTCAGTAAATACGGATTACTTTACCATTCAAAAGAACTTTCGGGAAATGAGTTTGCCTCGTATGAAAAGCACCTGGCCGTATGTGGAACATGCCGTAAAGAATTGGAAGAAACCGGGATGATTGTCGGCAGGATTAAATCAGCCTCTGCCCTGGCGCCTTCGCCTGAGTGCCGGGATAAAATCAGAAGGATGATTAACGGAGGGAATTTTTCATTAAGAAGGGTGTTTTGGGCGAGTTTAAGCGCGGCGGCAGTCTTATTGATAACCCTTGCCCGGTTTGAGCCAAGCGCCAATGATTATGAGAATGAAAATAAATCAGGGCTGTCCCAGGTGATAAGCAAGGAAAGCCTTAAATGGAAAAACGGGATTGACAGCGAAATTTTCCAGTTGAAATATAAAATAGCCTCTTTTGAAAAGGCAGCACTCAGCGCGGAATCAACCGAATGGGATGCCTTTCTGGATAAGATGGAAGATAATATCAGCGAGCTTAACGAAGATATAGATAGTATGTAATATATGTATAGAAAGGAGAATTTATGGAAAAAGGCTTGATATGGTTGATAGGAGGCATGTTTTTTATGCTCCTTTGCCTGGGCGCGGCAAAGACGGTTTTTGCCCAGCCCGAACTTGATGATACGGAGGGTTTTGGGGACGATGATTTGCTGCTGGATGAGTTATTGCTGGATGACGAGTTTTTACTGGAAGACGAGAAGAATATTGATGAGCCGGAGACCAAACCCGAAATCAATATGGGGGAGATAGAGGAATTTTACGGCAAATTTGACCCGCAGCGCATGGAGATGCTGCGCAAACTGAAAAAGGAAAATAAAGACAGATTTGAAGAGGCGTTAAGAAAATCCTGGGAAGAAATGCTGATGCTAAAAAGGCTTAAACAGGAAGCCCCCAAGGAATTTGAGCGACTAATGAATGAGCTCAAGAAAAACAAGCAAGGGGAATCAAAACCGGAAGATAATAAAAATCGTCCGCAAAAGCCCGAGATAAATAAACCGAGCCAAAAGAGGCCGGATGATGATTTTCCGCAACCGCCGGACGACCAGATGATTCCCATGGAGAAGGTTAATTTGGACGAGGTGATGGCGTTTTTAAAAGAATTTCATCCCGAATTAGCCGAGGAAGTGGCTAAACTTAAAAAAGACAATCCGGAGATGTACGAACAGATACTGCGCCAGCACGCGCGGGAAATGATGGAACTGCGCGAATTGAAAAAGCGCGACCCGAAAAGATACGAGCAGTTAATCCAACAGCAGAAAAAAGAACGCAGAATACGCGAGCTGGCCGACAAATACCGCCAGTCAAAGGATGAAAAAGAGAAAGAAACCATCAAGGCGGAAATGGCCGCTCTCTTAGGAGAATCGTTTGATATTATGGAACAGGGACGGGAAGAGGAAATAAAGAGAATGGAGGAAGAGGTCAACAAGCTTAAGGAAAAGATGAAGAGAAGGAAAGCCGAGAAAGAAAAGATTGTCGGAGAACGGTTAAAAGAGATACTCGGCGAGAAAGAAGAGTGGAATTGGCGATAGTTTGGGATTAAAAACAATTCCCGGGCGAGCCGGAACAGCCGGAGCCCGGGTTTTTTATTGCATAAAATATTTTTATGTTTTTATAAGATTTTTTGAACCAATCCGGTTTTTATACGTTTATATATATAGTGATGAAAGGGAATAATTGACCAGAGCTTGACAAACTAATATAAACGTGTTAGAATAAAATTAAAACTTGAAAGGAGGCGGATATGGCAATTCAAAGACAAAATATCCCGAAGGACACATCTAATGATGAGGTGGAAATTGCAGAAGGGTCTTTAGCCGAACAGCTGGTTACCCAAAAAATTGATTTCGGTGCCTGGCTGCAATCGACTATTAATACTATGGGAGTCCCGCTGCTGATTTCACTTTTTGTCCATGTTTTCGGTATTGTTATCCTGGCCGCTCTAATTGTAGGTGAGTCGGTTATTAATAAAGATCAAATTAAAACGATTAAACTGCCTCCGCCCGTGGAAGAAAAACTGCTGGATATGGAGCTTCCGCGCGATGTGATTGAAAACAACAAGCCGCCCAAGGATGATCAGGTATCGGAAACAGATCCCGTCTGGAAAGACGCCGAGGAATCGGACCATAACGAGACGGCGGATGATGAGGATTTTAATGAATCCAAAGGCGACAGTTATGATTTCGTTTCCGATAAACCGCTTAAAGGCGCCGGTGTATATGATATGATGGGCGTAGGTGGCGGAGCAGGCGGTCGTTACGGCGGTCCCCGCGGCGGTCGCCGCAATTTAGCCGCTAAAGGAGGCGGTGGCCGGAATGAAAGCGCGGTCATGGCCGGACTTTACTGGTTAGCCAGGCACCAAAACCCCGATGGTTCATGGGGTGCTAAAGCTTTCCAGAATCAATGTAAGGGTTCTCGTTGCAGCGGAGAAGGGCAGGCTGAGTTTGATGTCGGGCTTACCGGGTTGGCGCTTCTTGCTTTTACCGGTGCTAATTATACGCCCGGTTCAACCGGTCCCCGCGACACTTTCGGCGGAATAAAATTCGGCGATACTGTGCGTAAAGCTGCTATGAAGCTTAAAGAAATCCAAAAACCGAACGGGATGTATGGCGATAATTCCATGCTTAAATTCATGTATAACCAAGGGACATGTTCATACGGCATGGCTGACCTTTATTGTGTTATGAAAGATAAAGGCGAGCCGGCGGTAAACCTGTTTAAAGATATCGCTCTTAAAGGGGTTCAATGTATCATCGATTCACAGAATGATGGTAAGGCCTGGCGTTATAAACCGAAAGACGGCGATAACGATATGTCGGTCAGCGGTTGGTGTATGATGGCCCTGAAAACCGCCGAAGAAGGCGGATTAATTAAAGTTCCGCAAACCGTTTGGGATGGGGTAAAAGCGCACCTGGATGATGTTACCGACCTTGGTTACGGCGGAGTTGGATACCGCGAAAGAGGCAATGTGGCTATCCTCGGTTCGGAAAAAGAAAAATGGGATAGCGGTCAGCTTTATACGCCGCCTTCTTTAACTGCCGTTGGCGTTATGTGCCGTATTTTTATAGGGCAGAACCGGAAAGATGCGATAATCGCCAATAGCGCGGCAATGCTGGTGGAAGGTGATAATCTTCCTAAGTGGGATGCCAATCATTATGGAAAGATTGATTATTATTATTGGTTCTACGGCTCCTATGCCTTGAACCAGTTTGACGGTCCTAAAGGTTCTTGTTGGAGCAAATGGGAAAAAGAAATGCTTCCGGTGATTGTAAAGAGCCAGAAGACCAAAAGCGACGGTTGTGCAAACGGAAGCTGGGACCCGATTGATCGTTGGAGCCCGGAAGTCGGCCGTGTTTATTCGACCGCCATTGCGATTCTTACGCTGGAGGTTTATTACAGGCTGAGAATTGTTGAAGGTAAATAGGGTTTGTTTTAAGCTTAAAACCATCACCCGACTTATGTTGGGTGGTGGTTTTTTATTTCCTCAATATAATGCTGGGCATTGACCGCCGCGACTGCACCTTCTCCGCAAGCAGTAACTAACTGCCGTAAACTTTTCCTGATGACATCGCCGCAGGCGAATATTCCTTTTACGGATGTTTGCATTTCCCCGTCAGTTATGATATAGCCGGTTTTATCCAGATTAATCAATTCCTTAATGAATCCCGTGTTAGGAATATAACCGATAAATACGAATATGCCATCGCCGGGCAGTTCCTTAAACGCCCCTGTTTTCACATCTTTTATTTTAAGGCCGGTTATTTTATCCGTTCCCAAAATACTTTCGGCTGTGGAGTTCCAGATGAATCTCATTTTCTGATTGGCGAAAGCCCTTTGTTGGATAATGGGAGTGGCGCGAAGTTTATCGCGGCGGTGGACGAGAGTGACTTTGCCGGCGAAGCGGGTTAGATAAAGCCCTTCTTCAACCGCCGTATCGCCGCCTCCCACAACAATCACTTCTTTGCCTTTAAAGAATGGCGCATCGCAAGTCCCGCAATAAGAGATTCCACGCCCGGTAAATTTTACTTCGCCAGAAAGCCCAAGCGTTCGTGGCATTGCCCCGGTGGAAATTATCACGGATCGGCTTTGGTATTGGGCGGAATCAGTTTTTATTATGAAGTTGTCACCGTCCTTTTCTATTTTCTTTGCCTCGGTATTGGCGATTTCCAACCCGAACTTTTTGGCCTGTTTTTCCATTAATTGGGCGATGTCATAACCGTTGATTCCATCGGGAAATCCGGGATAATTTTCCACCCTATCGGTTAAGGCAATCTGACCGCCCGGGGTTAGTTTTTCAAGGAGTATTGTTTTTATCAATGCCCGGCTGGCATACATCCCGGCGGTCAAGCCGGAAGGCCCTCCTCCGAGTATGACGATATCGTATGTTTCTGGCATGGTTATTTCTTATGGTATAAAGGCGACATCTGGCGCAGTTTATTGATTATTTTTACCATGCAATCGACGGTAAAATCTATGTCCGTTTCGGCATTATCTTTCCCCAGGGAAAAACGGATCGAGCCGTGCGCCTCGGCGACCGGCACTCCCATGGCGCTTAAGACATGAGATGGTTCCAGGCTTTCCGAGGTGCATGCCGAGCCGGAAGATACGCAAATCCCGAAACTGTCCAGGTTAAGAATGATTCCTTCTCCTTCGACATATTTGAAAGAAATATTAAGCATATTGGGCAATCGTTTTGCTCCGATGCCGTTAATCCGGATATCTTCTATCCTTGCGCTGATTCCTTTTTCAAGGCGGTCGCGCAGCGAGCTTAAACGGTTGCCTTCCGAATCAAGATTTGATTTTGCGATTTCTATCGCCCTGGCCAATCCGACGATTCCCGGAACGTTTTCCGTTCCGGCGCGCTTGCGGAATTCATGATGTCCGCCATATTGGATAGGAGTTATCCTTGTGCCATGCCGGATAAATAATCCGCCGATTCCCTTAGGCCCGTATAGTTTATGCCCGGAAAAGGACATTAAATCAACGGGTAATTTGTTCAGCTCGGTTTTTATCTTTCCCACGGATTGTACCGCATCTGTATGGAATATGATTTTATGTTCCCGTGCGATACGCCCGATTTCTCCCAACGGTTGTATGCTTCCCACCTCATTGTTTACGTGCATGATGGAAATAAGGATAGTTTCCGGTTTTATAGCTTTCTTTAATTCTTCTAAAATAACCGTTCCGTTTTCATCGACAGGCAGATAAGTGATTTCAAACCCATCTTTTTCCAGCCGGTGGCAGGTGTTAAGTATGGCGTGGTGTTCTATCGTGGAGGTGATAATATGATTGCCTTTTTCCTTATTGGCGCGCGCCGTTCCGAAGAGGGCGAAGTTATCGGATTCTGTTCCGCCGCCTGTAAATATGATTTCCTTTGGTTCGCATTTGAAGTAATCGGCTATCGTCTGGCGGGCTGATTCAACCGCATCCCGTGCGATACGACCGGCATGATGCAGGCTTGAGGCGTTGCCGAATTTCTCCGTAAAATAAGGGCTCATCGCCTCCAAGACGTCTGGATGAACCGGTGTCGTGGCTGAATGATCCATATAAATAAGTTTTGTTGCCATCACTTTTAAGTTTTACCTCAAACCGACGGTTTTGTCAAGAACAAAAAACACGCCTTAAAACCGTTACATTATTAATAGCAATAAATTACTTGATTAGCCTGAAGACTAAGGATAAAATATGAAAACAATGAAAACACACAAAGATTTTACAATTGTGGTGAAGCAATCGAAAGACGGAATGTACGCGGCTTCCATTGAAGAAATACCGGAATGCCGTGTTGTGGCGAAAACAATGGAAGAGCTTCAGGAACTGGTAAAAATCGCCATCAAGCGGCACTTGGGTGATAAGAATGCCCGGATAAAACTTGAAGACAAGAAAACCGCTTCGCAATAGCTTTTCGCCATAGGCGATTCTGCCTATGGCATGACAATATGATTTTCAGTGGTTAGGACTATAGTCCTATGCCAGAAAAATGGATATTGAATGAAATATTTTAAATGGATAATACTGCTCTTGGTTATTTTATCCCTGGTTTCATGCAAGAAAGAATCTACCAAGGAATTACCAACGCCGCCGATTCAGGCACAGCCAAAAGAAGAGACTCCTGTTCCGGTGTCACAAACTAACAGCACCTCGGTTAACAATACCCCGGTCAAGCTTGAAGAACCTAATATTTCCATTGTTAAAGCCGGTCCGGAAGAAATAAGGCTCGGGCAGAACGCCGCTTATACTTTAACCGTTGCCAATACCGGCAAGGCATTCGCAAAAAACGTGGTTCTTCGGGATAAAATTCCTGCCGGGATGAAATATAACAATAGCATCGAAGGAATGGTGCTCCGGTGGGATTTAGGTGATCTGGCGCCTGATGAAACCAGGAAAATTACCTATACACTGGGAACTATCGGGACAGGCATCTTTACCGCCCAGGCGGAACTTTATGTTAACGAAGAATTTAAATACCAGCTGTGCTTTACGACAAAAGTCGTGGCGCCTGATCTTAAGCTAAAAATAGAAGGCGCGCTAATTTGTTACCTAAATAAAAACGTGTCTTATGCCGTTACAGTAAATAATGACGGAGACGGCTCGGCCAAGGAAATACAGATTGTTTATACTGTGCCGGACTCTTTAGAATATATCGAGTCGTCCCCGCGCGGGATATTCAATCCTAAAAAAGAGGATAATCCGGCAACCGTTCTCTGGCGGATGGAAAGTATCGCGCCTAAAACAAAAATCGAACTCTTCTTGAAACTTCGCGGAAAGAATCTGGGGCGGGTTGCTAATAACGTCAAATTGTCATCAGAGACATCAGAACCGCCTGCGATTATCCCTTTGGAAGCATTCGCGGTTTTATTAATCAGCCCTGTTCCGGAGATGAAAATTTCCCAATATGATACAGACGACCCCGTGACAATCGGTTACCAGACTGTCTATGTAATCGAGATGCGCAACGAAGGCACAGGCGCTTTAACCAATATAATCCTGAAAAACAGGATCCCGCCGGAGATGGAATTTGTTAAAGCAGAGGGCATGACAGCTTATAAAACGGATGATGTTACCGGTGATGTTATATTTGAACCGTTTCCCATTTTAGCTGTGGGTGATAAATTAGTGTATAAAATAATTTGTAAAGCGGTAAAAGCCGGCTTGGCTAAAAACACCGCCACAATAATATACGACCAATTCAAGGCTTCCGTTACCGATGAAGAAGAAACAAATTGTTACGAATAATCAGAAAGAGGAATAATGGCACAGGCAAAGAAAGGCGATACCGTTAAAGTCCATTACACCGGAAAACTCCCGGACGGCTCTGTTTTTGATAGTTCTGTCAAGCGTGAACCTTTGCAATTCATCCTCGGCGCCAGGCAGGTGGTGCCCGGTTTTGAAGAAGGTGTCCTCGGAATGAATTTGAACGAGACTAAAACCGTGACCATCCCGCCGGAAAAAGCCTACGGGCAATATTACGAAAAAAGGGTGGCAATTTTCCCGCTTAAAGAGCTTCCTCCTGATATCAAGCCGGAACTTGATAAGATGGTGTATTTTACCCAGCCTGATGGCAGGCGGTCAGGTTTTAAAGTGACCAAGCTGACCAAAGATAGCGCCACCTTTGACGGTAATCACCCTTTAGCGGGCAAGACCCTGATTTTCGAGATAAAGCTGGTGGAAATCATTTTCGCTTGTTGAAAGAAAGCCCCTCATCCCGCTTTACGCAAGATGAGGGGTTTTTGTATGCTTATTTAGTCGGGTCGGTTATCCTTCCCACGAAAAGTATGCTCTCTGTCCGCAAGTCGCGGATGAAGAATATAAACGGATGGTCGGCGCAGAATATCTCAGGCCGTTCCGGCATACTTTTTGTCTCGATAATCACAGCGGTTGCCGCGGCCGCTTCGGTGCCTTCTTCGTTTACATCCACAAACGCCTTGTGAATCACGTTCGTGATATATAAATCTTTCTTGCCGTTAAGTCCGGAAAAATCGGCTGACATGCTGAAGGCGTCCGGCATGCCCATCGCTTTAAGCACATCCGAAAGCTCGAAATCGCAGGTTGTTTTAAACTTAGGCATCGTAACCGTAATCTTCTTTTTACCAAGTTTCTTAAGCCATCCGGCAAGGTTTTCATTATTAAGCGATGATTCAAAGTCTGAAAGCTTAGTTTCCTTTTTAGGTAACAGTATTACCATGGAAAGCTCGTTACCTTTATAAGGCATCTCAAGGCACTGGAGATTATCGTTTGCCATGTAATTGAATTCGATTGCTTTATGCATCATTTGCGCCTTGATCTTTTCTTTCTCGGTGATGGAAAACTCGCCTTCTTTGGTCAGTTTCTTGTCGAATTCTTCAGCCCAGCTGCCTTTGAAATATATCGCGTTGGTCAGTACCAGCCTGGTTAGTTCAGTCAATATGTCCTTTTTTATGAGTTCCTTGATTTTGTCATTGGTTTGTTTTTCTACCCAGGCATTGATGGTCTGG
>JAGVQN010000076.1 GCA_020051675.1 Candidatus Brocadiia bacterium | reverse complement strand
GTGCCTTATCCGGTCAAGCAGGAGCGGAATAAAATACTGCTGGATATACAAAGCAAGATATCCGAAGAGAAAAACCGGATGCTGGCTGGTAAAGAGATGGAAATACTGGCCGAAGGCAGGAGCAAGACCAATCCCCAAAAGCAGGCCGGGAGGACAAGGCAGAATAATATCGTGATATTCAGCGGCCAGGATGATTTAACGGGGAAATTGGTTAAGGTTAAAATAACGGCATCCACTGCTTTGAGCCTGCGTGGCGAGCCTGCCTAACAACGGCTTTTTTCCTTTACTTTGAGGATGTTTTATTGCATAATTTGCCATACTAGCCCATTGCGAAACAGGGAAATAAATAATGAATATACGCAATCGAATTATTCTTTGTATAAGCCTGTTGCTGATTGTTCTATCTATCGGCACGACAGGTTATTGGATTATCAGCGGGAACTTCTTGGATTCTTTATACATGACGGTAATCACCGCCGGCACGGTCGGTTACGGGGAAATGATCGACCTTTCGCACAGTTCAGGCGGAAGGATTTTTACAATGGTATTCATCGTCCTTTCGCTTGTTACCATTGCCGTTATTACATCGTTGTTAGCCGCATCTATTTTAGAAATAGAGTTAGCCGGCACATTAAGGAGGCGTAAAATGACTAAAGAAATCAGCAAGTTATCAGACCATTACATTATCTGCGGGGCGGGGCAGAACGGGAAGCATGTTATCCAGGAACTGGCAAAAACACTCCATCCTTTTGTGGTGATTGATGTTGACCAGGAAGCGCTGGAAAAACTGGCGGCGGCTATTCCCAACCTACTTTACATTAAAGGCGATGCCACGGATGACGAGCCCTTGCTGGCGGCCGGAGTGGAACGCGCCTTGGGTGTTGTCACCGTGTTGCCTTCGGATAAGGATAACCTTTATATCACGGTAATGGCTAAGCAATACAATAGCAAAGTCCGCGTAATCGCCCTGGGTGTAGAGGATAACGCAATAAATAAGCTCAAGAAAGTCGGGGCAGATTCAGTGGTGGCGCCTTCGGCAATCGGCGGGATGAGAATGGCTTCTGAAATGGTCAGGCCGCACGCGGTCAAGTTTTTGGATACCATGCTTAGGCAAACCGATCATACATTCAGAATTGAAGAAATAATCGTCAGGAAAAACGCCACTATAATAAACAAGAAACTGGCGGAAACGCCCTTCCGTGATAAATTCGGGTTGCTGATACTGGCGATTATGAAGCCGGAAACAGATGAGATAGTGTATAACCCGCCGGCGGATACAATTCTAAAAGAAGGTAATATAGTAGTTGCTCTGGGCGATGTCGCCAAAATCAAGGGAGCAGCTGAGTTTATTCATTCGTAAAGAATAATTATGGCGGAAGATTTAGAGCTGCACCAAAAATATATCAACCGGACACTTGAATTAGCCGCACTGGGCGAAGGGCGGGTTGAGCCCAACCCGATGGTCGGCGCGGTCGTTGTCCGTGATGATAGGGTGATAAGCGAAGGCTGGTACGAGCATTTCGGCGGCCCGCACGCGGAAATCAACGCTTTTAATAAAGCCAAGGAATCCATAGAAGGCGCGACCTTATACATTAATCTTGAGCCCTGCGCCCATTTCGGCAAGACCCCGCCGTGTGTTGATGCTATTATAAAGGCCAAAATAAAGAAAGTGGTTTTTTCCATCCGCGACCCGAATCCGGTTACCGCAGGCAAAAGCGTAACGATATTGCGCAATGCCGGAGTTGAGGTGATGGAAGGCATCGGCGAGCGCAAATCACGAATGCTTAATTCGCCGTTCTTTAAACTGCATACCGAAGGGCTTCCGTATTTTATCGCCAAGTGGGCGATGACCCTGGACGGCAAGATTGCCACCCGCTCCGGCGATTCCAAATGGATTTCTTCGGAAGAGTCACGCTCGTTCTCCCATGAATTCAGGGAGAAGATGGGAGCGGTTATGATCGGAATCGGGACTGCGCTGAAAGATAATCCCAGGCTTTTAGGCAGGGAAGGCGCCAGGAACAATCCGCGCCGTATTATCCTGGACAGTTTCGCGCGCCTGCCGCCGGATAGCGAGATAGTCAAGACCCTGAAACAGGCGGAAACGCATGTGGTTATTTCCCCGAACGCCCCGCAGGAAAGGGTTAAACAGCTTTTCGAGCTGGGCGTTAAGATTTTCGAGATAGAAGAAGTAAGCGGAAAAATTAATTTCCTCAAGCTGGCGCGTAAATTAACGGAACTAGGGATAAATAAAGTGTTGATAGAAGGCGGGGGAGAGGTGCTGGCAAGCGCCTTTGAAGCGGATTTAGTGGATGAGATTATGGTCTTTATCGCGCCAAAGATTATCGGCGGGCGCAATGCCCCGGTGCCGGTTGCCGGCGACGGGGTCGAGCTTATCAAGAATGCATTCACACTGGCCGACCCGGAAACAAAGTTTATCGGCACGGATATCATGGTGCGCAGCCGTATCAACCGGCGATAGATTATCCGCCGTTTCATTAATTGTATCCTTCATTAAAACATTGACTATTTGAATCTTCAGGAGTAAAATCAGATTAACACTTTTAATATTTTAATATAGGAGTAGCAAACAATGCCGCACGTAACAAAAGGAAAGGAACTCTTGGTGACCACGCCCAATGAAGTGGGCGCTTTGGGGAAGGTGACCGGCGCGGTCTCCGCCGCCGGCGCAAACTTCATCACTTTATCCGCCTGGGGGGAAAAGGACAAGGGCTGTTTCCGGATGCTCACCTCGGATAACGCCAAGGCCAGCGCCGCCGTAAAAAAGTTAGGATACGCAACAGCTGAAACCGATGTGTTAATGGTAAATATCGGAAACAAGCCCGGCACGCTCGCGCCCATCGCCAAAAAGATAGGCGATGCCGGAATCGAGATTAATTATTGCTACGCCACGGCCTGGAGCGATATGGCTGTTTTGGTTTTATCCACCAAAAACAACGATAAAGCGTCAGGCATAATAACCGCTTCGTAAGAGCTTTTTACCGGTTATACGGTTACAGAGCGTGTGGCGCGCCCATTTCTCCAATGCCGGCAAAACCAGCCTGATGCCAGGCGCTTTCGGGGTTTACGGCTGAAATGTCAGGGCATAGGGCATTCCTTTCTATCCTTGATTCGCCCAAAAGCAAGAAGTCCCGCCGGTTTTTACAAGGCGAAACGGGCATGAAGAACCCGTTTTAGAGGGAATAATTAATTTAAATAAAAATGCATAAAAATATAGACAATCTGTTTTTATTTTGTATACTATATCGTTTTTCATGGTATAGGAAAATATCATTAGCCCCTTCGGGTTTTAGAGCCGAATAGGCAACACTTTCCTGGCCACTGAAAATGACATTTAAGTAATGATTTTCTTGCTAATAGGAGAATTATAAATGGAACGAGGTTTCAGGCGAAAGAGAACCGGGATGGTCGTCAGCGACAAGATGGATAAAACCATTGCTGTGAAAGCGGAAAAGTTATTGCGCCACCCAAAATACGGCAAGTTTATAAGAAAATCCACCGTCTATAAAGCCCATGATGAAAAGGAAGAGGCGAATATCGGCGATGAAGTGGAAATAATGGAAACCCGTCCCTTAAGCAAAACCAAGCGGTGGCGATTAGTGAGCATAGTAAAGAAAGCGGCCCTAAAACAGGAATAATTTATGATAATGATGAAGACTAAGCTCTTGGTTGCCGATAACACCGGCGCCAAGATAGTCAGCTGTATCCAGGTCTTGGGCGGCAGCAAGCACCGTTATGCCGCGGTCGGCGACATCGTTATCGGCAACGTTAAAAAGATTATTGCCGGCGGCGCTTTAAAGAAGGGCGAAATTGTCCGCGGCGTGATAGTCCGGACCAAGGCGACCATCAGGCGTAAAGACGGTTCTTACGTCCGGTTTGACCGGAACGCAATAGTCCTTCTGGATGCCGAAAACAACCCTCGAGGAACGCGTATTTTCGGGGCGGTTCCGAGAGAATTGCGCTCTAATTTCATGAAAATAATTTCACTGGCTCCGGAGGTGGTTTGATATGAATATAAAAAAAGGCGATATCATTAAGGTTATCAGCGGCGACGACAAGAACCACGACGGCAAGGTAATCAAGGTTCTTCCGGGCGGCGAGAAAATCCTGGCGCAGGGCGTTAATATGGTCTGGAAGCATATGAAGCGCAGCTCCAATTACCCGCACGGCGCCCGCATCCAGAAAGAATCGCCCATTAACATATCCAATGTAAAGCTGGTCTGCCCGAATTGCAATAAGCCGACCAGGGTGAGTTTTGTAAAGCAGCCCGATGGCGTAAAGAATAGAACCTGTAAAAAGTGTAAACAGGCGATTACCGCATAATAAATATGGCACGATTATTCGAAAAGTATAAAAAAGAAGCTGTTCCCGCTTTGAAAGAGAAACTGAACCTTAAAAACGTCATGGCCGTTCCCCGCCTGGAAAAAATAGTGGTCAATGCCGGCGTGGGCAAGGCTATCGAAAACAAGGACCGGATAGAGGCGGCCGTGAAAGATATCGCCGCGATAACCGGACAGAAACCGGTTGTTACCCGCGCCCGGCAGAGCATTTCCGGATTTAAGCTGAGGCAGGGCGAGAAAATCGGCTGCAAGGTGACTTTAAGAGGCAAGGTAATGTATGAATTCCTGGATAAATTAATCAGCGTCGTCATCCCGCGCTTGCGCGACTTCAGGGGATTAGACCCGAAGTCATTTGATACCCAGGGGAATTTTAATATGGGAATAGGAGAGCAATCGGTCTTCCCGGAAATAAGCATTGACCAGGTGCAGTTTGTCCAGGGAATGGATATTACCATGGTGATTTCTAACGGTTCTAAAAAGGCTTCCCATGAATTATTGAAAGCATTGGGGATGCCCTTCAGAACACAAACACAAACAGACGCCCGCACTACAGGGGGTACGGTGGTCAGCTCCGTTACACCTACGACGGGGGCGACTGATTAACGGTACGCCCTAAGGCGGGCTGACCGCCGAGGGGTAGGAAGTCCCATACCGAAGGTATGGGGCAAGTTGAAAGGGGATAAATTTGGCGACTAAAGCATTAAGGATAAAGCAGCAAAGAGAGCCGAAGCACAAGGTTATGAAATATAACCGTTGCCTTCTTTGCGGCAGGCGCAGAGGCTATTACCGGCGGTTTTCCATGTGCCGGCTTTGCTTCAGGAAACTTGCCTCGGAAGGCAAGCTGCCCGGCGTCAGGAAAGCAAGCTGGTAGAGAGAACTTAATTTATTAAAAGGAGTTAGTATGAGCACAGACCCGGTGGCTGACATGTTGACTATGATTAGGAATGCCCGGATGAGGGGAATAGAAAAAGTTAATATGCCTGTTTCCAGCATTAAGGTGGAAATCGCCCGTGTGCTTAAGGAAGAAGGGTATATTAAAGATTATAAAACCGTTAAAGCAGAAGATAAAAAGAACAGTACCATTGCGATTTATCTTAAATACGGCGATGACGGCGAATGTATTATTAATAAAATCGTTAGGGTAAGCAAGCCCGGAAGGCGTGTTTATTGCAAAGTTAAGAATATGAATAAGATTCTGGATGGCTTGGGCGTTTCCATATTATCTACCCCCAAAGGGGTAATGAGCGATAAAGAATGCCACAAGCTTAATCTGGGCGGCGAAATAATTTGTAACGTTTATTAAAAGGAGTTTTCTAAATGTCCCGAATAGGCAGTAAACCGATTCAGTTGCCGGACGGTGTTAACCTGACCCGTAAGGATAATATTTTGCTTATCGTCGGCCCTAAAGGCAAGATAGAGCAGCAAATATCGCCGAACGTTAAGGTAGAAATTGATACCGCGGCAAAGAAAGTGAAACTGACGTGCGAAGTAAAACTGGCTTCGGATAAAGCCGTTTACGGAACAGCCCGAAGCCTTCTCTATAACGCGATTCACGGCGTTTCGCAGGGCTACGAGAAAAAGATTGAAATCCACGGGGTCGGTTATAACGCAAAGATCCTGGGGCAGGAATTGACCATAAGCATCGGCTTTAGCCATCCGGTAAAAGTGACTATCCCGGCCGGGATGACCGTTACGGTGCCCAACCCGAACATGCTTGTAATCCAGTGCGTGAATAAGGAATTACTCGGGCAGTTTTCCGCTTCCATCAGGGGGATTAAACCCTGTGAAGTATATAATCTTAAAGGCATAAAATATGCCGACGAAATAATAAAGAAAAAGGCCGGAAAGACCTTTGTATCCGGAGCGTCGTAATACTATGAATAAAACGAGAGAAGTGCTGCGTAAAAGGAAGATTCGCCATTACCGCCTGCGCAATAAGGTTCAGGGAACAGCGGCTAAACCGCGCTTATGCGTTACCCGCACCCTTAATCAGATTTACGCCCAGGTGATCGATGATGAAAAAGGCCATACCTTGGTATCCGTTTCCACGCTTATGCCGGATATAAAGAAAACCCTCAAGTCCGGAGGTAACATCGCCGCGGCTAAAGTCGTGGGTAAGAAACTGGCCGAGGAAGCGGTGAAAAAGAATATTAAATTCGTGGCTTTTGACCGGGGCGGGTTCCCTTACCACGGGCGTATTAAAGCATTAGCAGATTCCGCGCGAGAAGGCGGATTAAAGTTTTAGTTGATTTCCTATTAAGGAGGTAAATTTTGGAAAGACCACCGAGACGAAACAGGAGGGATGAACCCAGGGAGAAATCGGAATACGAAGAAATCGTCCTTAAAGTAAAGCGATGCTGTAAAGTTGTCAAGGGAGGTAAGCGCTTTAACTTCAGCGCGCTTGTTACCGTGGGCAATAAAAAAGGGCGCGTCGGTTACGGGCACGGAAAAGCCAAGGAAGTGCCTTTTGCCGTGGAAAAAGCCATTAAGGCGGCTAAAAGAAATCTGTTTGATATACCGATTAAGGATACAACCATTCCCCACCGCGTGGAAGGTAAATACGGCGCTTCAAGGGTGATTGTTCGTCCGGCTTGCAAAGGCACCGGAATTATCGCCGGATCGGCCATGCGTTCCGTTCTGGAACTGGCCGGCGTGGAAAATGTCTTGGCTAAGGTGCTGGGTAGCACCAATCCGATGAACGTGGTCAGGGCGACGGTAGTCGCATTGCTTAAATTAAAGACAAAGAAAGAAATAGAAGAATTAAGGGGTGTTAATGCCGTATGAATATTACTCAATTAAAAAGCAGTGTAAAAGTAATACGTAAATATAAGAAACGCGTTGGAAGGGGCGACCGTTCCGGACACGGCGGCACCTCCGGTAAAGGCCATAAAGGCCAGCTGGCACGCTCCGGCCACAAGAGGCGTCCGTATTTCGAAGGCGGACAGATGCCTTTAATCCGCAGGCTCCCAAAAAGAGGGTTTACCAACGCCCGCTTCCGTGAAACCGTTGCCATTGTCAACCTCAAGGATTTAAACCGGTTTGACGCGGGAACCGAAGTGACCCCGGAATTGCTGGCTAAAACAGGCCTTGTCAAAGGCAGTTACGATAAAATAAAGATTCTTGGCAAGGGCGACCTGACCAGGAAACTTATTATCCACGCGCATGCCTTTAGCGAAGGCGTTGCTGAGAAGGCTAAAAAGACAAACAGTTCTTGTCAGCTGATAAAATCAGCCAATTAAATAGAGACCTTGAAATATGTCCCGAATTAGAGAAATCATTGTAAACATTTTTATGATTCCGGAGCTCCGGCGCCGGATTCTCTTTACCTTTGCGCTCCTGGCCGTTTTCCGTTTGGGATTTGCCATACCGATTCCCGGCGTTAATGTGGAAGCCTTGAAGGAATGGCTTAAGGTGCTGGAAGAAAACTATAAGGCGGTGTCGTTTATCGCCATATTTTCCGGCGGCGCGCTTTCCCAGTTTTCCATCTTTACACTCGGAATTATGCCGTATATCACCGCTTCCATCATGTTTTCGCTCCTTATAAAGGTTATCCCGAGCCTGGAAGCCTTGAGCAAAGAAGGCCCGAGCGGCTACCGGAAAATCAGCCAGTATACAAGGTTAGCCGCACTGCCCATTTGTATTTTGTGGTCCACCACGACTATTGCCGTTTTGCAATCCGACCAGATCTCTGCACAGGTCGGGCAGGTGGTGCTTAACCCCGGATTCTGGACATTTATCCTGCCGACGATATGTTCCCTGACAGCCGGGGCGATGTTCTTGATGTGGCTGGGCGAACAGATTACGGAATACGGAATCGGAAACGGCGCTTCCCTTATTATCATGGCCGGAATTATCGACCGCATGCCGAATGCGGTTGTCCAGATGATAGACGCGGTCCAGAAAGGCAATGTGACGATAGACAAGCCTTTGATACTGCTGTTATTATATGTCCTGGTGATAGTGGCGATTGTTTATACGACCCAGGCGCAGAGGCGGATTCCCGTCCAATACGCCAAGCACATCCGCGGGCAAAAGGTCTACGGCGGCCAGCGCCATTACCTGCCTTTAAAGGTAAACCAGGCGGGCGTCATGCCGGTTATTTTCGCGGTTACTTTGATGGCCGTGCCGCAGCTGATAGCGCAACTTACCAAAAGCGATATGCTTACTCAGATTTTCAGCCGGAACGAATCCGGATTCTGGTATACGTCATTATATATAATACTCATATTCTTTTTCACTTATTTCTGGACGGCGCTGTATTTCAGGCCGGTTGAAATGTCCGAGCACCTCAAAGAATGGGGCAGTTTTATTCCCGGTATACGACCGGGTCGTGAGACCGCCGATTACATGGAGAAAATAATGAACCGGATAACGCTGACCGGCGCGACGTTTTTGGCGCTGATTGCGGTCTTGCCTAATATAGTTTCCGTGCTTCTCGGCGTGGATACCTATGTGACGGCCTTTTTGGGCGGAACGGGCATATTGATTGTCGTCGGCGTGGGGTTAGATCTCATGCAAAAGATAGAGTCCCAGCTTTTGGTCAGGGAATATGACGGCTTTTTAGCCAAAGGAAAAATAAGGGGACGCAGATAACTATGATAGTTATTTTGCTCGGACCTCCGGGCTCAGGTAAAGGAACCCAGGCCGATAAGCTAAAGAAAATATTGAATATACCGCATATTTCAACCGGGGATATGTTGAGGGAAGCGATAAAAAAAGGCTCACCCGTGGGAGAGAAAGCCAAAAAACATATGCAATCAGGCGGGTTGGTGCCGGATGATGTTATAATGGAGCTTATCCAGCAGCGTATAACAGAGGCGGATTGCAAACCGGGTTTTATCCTGGACGGTTTTCCCAGGACGATAAACCAGGCTTCGGCCCTGGAGGCATTGCTAAAGGAGAAATCCTTGAAAATAGATAAAGTCGTCAATATGGATGTGGATGACAATATCGTGATAGAAAGAATTTCCGGCAGGCGGACCTGCCGCGGGTGCGGGACCAATTACCACGTTAAATATAATTCGCCTGCCAAGGAAAACGTCTGCGATAAGTGCGCTAAAGAGCTCTACCAGCGCGATGATGATAAGATAGAAACTATAAAACAAAGGCTGGTTGTATACAGGGAGCAAACTTACGCGCTCCTGGATTACTATAAGAAAATTGTTGTTTCTATCAAGGCCGACAAGGGAATCGATAGGATTACGGATAGTCTGGCGGCTTTGGTAACAAGCAAATGATTAAGTATAAATCAGCCCGCGAAATCGAATTGATGCGGCAAGCCGGTTTGATAGTCGCCGGCGCCATGAAATTAGCGCGGGAAATGATTAAACCGGAGCTTTCCACTGTTGAACTGGACGTAAAAATGACGGATTATGTGGTAAAACACGGAGGAGAAATGGCTTTTAAGGGATACCGCGGTTACCCCGCGAATGTCTGCGTTTCGATAAACGAAGAACTGGTCCACGGAATACCGGATTCCCGCAGGATAAAATCCGGCGATATCGTCAGCGTGGATGTGGGCGTGCGTTACAAGAATTATTATGCCGACGCGGCGTTTACCGTGGGGGCAGGGGAGATTTCGGAAAAGGCCAAGCGCCTGATTGAGGTGACCCAAAAAGCACTGGATATGGCGATTGATAAAGTAGAACCGGGCAGGCACCTTTTTGAAATCTCTGGAACCATCCAGAATTTCGTGGAATCGCAAGGGTACTCGGTGGTGCGCCAGTATGTCGGGCACGGAATTGGGACGGAGCTCCACGAAGACCCGCAGGTGCCCAACTATAGGATTTCGCCCGAGGAACAGGCGGATGTCATCCTGAAGCCGGGCGTTGTCATTGCGATTGAACCGATGGTGAACGAGGGTTCCTGGGAAGTGGAAACCCTTAAAAATAAATGGACTGTCGTAACGCGCGACCGTAAACTCTGCGCTCATTTTGAGCATTCGGTCGTCGTAACGGATTCCGGATACGATATCCTTACCAAAGAATGATTGCTATGGTAAAAGAAGATTTCATTAAGACAGATGGGATTGTAAAAGAATCTTTGCCGAACGCGATGTTTAAAGTGGAAATAAAAGGCGGCCATGTCGTTTTGGCCCACGTGGCCGGCAGGTTAAGGATGAATTTTATAAAGATTATTCCGGGGGATCGGGTGACTCTGGAAATATCCCCCTACGATTTAAACAAAGCCAGAATAGTTTACAGAGGATAAAAATTATGAAAGTAAGGCCGTCCGTAAAGCGTATTTGTGAAAATTGCCAGATTATCCGGCGCAAAGGCAAAATCAGAGTTATCTGTTCGAATCCGCGTCATAAACAAAGACAAGGATAAAAAGAAAAGGAGCTATCTTATATGGCACGTATCGCTGGGGTGGAAATTCCTGCAAATAAAAGAGTGGTCATCAGCCTGATGTATATTTACGGCGTCGGCAAGACCCTTTCGCGAAAGGTCCTTAAGGAAGCGAATATCGACGAAAGTATCCGGGTGAAAAACCTTAACGAAGACCAGCTCGGACGCATTAATAATATCATTGATAAGCATTTTGTGGTCGAAGGCGCGCTTCGCAGGCAAATCGGCCAGAATATCCAGCGCTTAAAGGATATCGGCAGTTACCGCGGCTTAAGGCACCGTAAGGGATTGCCCGTCCGCGGGCAGCGCACCAGGACTAATGCCCGGACCAGGAAGGGGCCTCGTAAGACGGTCGCAGGCAAGAAGATGTCTCTTGCTAAAACATAAACAATAATTTGACGGAGAAAATAACATTATGGGAACGCAAAAAGCAAAAGTAATAGACGGAAGCGCCGAAGACAAGAAAAAGGGCGGTACCGGAGCGCCGGTAAAAAAGCCGGCTAAGAAGAAAATCAAGCGGGAAGTCGCCCACGGGGTTGCCCATGTTAAATCGACTTTCAACAATACCATTATCACGATTACCGATATCACCGGTGCAACGCTTTGCTCGGCTTCTTCCGGGACAATCGGCTACAAAGGCTCCAGGAAGAGCACGCCGTTTGCGGCACAAAAAGCCGCGGCCAGCGTCGCCGATAAAGCCAAGAAATTCGGTATCAGGGAAATCGACGTCAAGGTAAAGGGCCCGGGCGCCGGCCGAGATTCGGCTATCAGGACGCTCCAGGCATCCGGCTTATCAATAAGGTCTATTGAAGATGTAACTCCTCTTCCGCACAACGGCTGCCGCCCGCGTAAGAAGAGAAGAGTGTAGAAAAAAACTATTTAATTCCTAAGGAGTATTAGAAAATGGCAAAATTGAATGGCGCAAAATGCAGGATATGCCGTCGCGAAGGCATTAAATTATTCCTGAAAGGCAACCGGTGCGACACCGCAAAATGCGCGATGGAGAAAAATCCGCAGATACCCGGGCAGCACGGCGCTAAACGCCCGCGCTTTACGGATTACGGGAAGCACTTGAGGGAAAAGCAGAAAGTCAAGCGCCTTTACGGCGTCGCGGAAAAACAATTCAAGCATTATTTCACGGAAGCCTCCAGGCAGACCGGAAATACCGGAGAGAATCTTTTAATCATATTGGAACGCAGGCTGGATAATACGGTTTTCCTTGGCAAGCTGGCTCCTTCGCGGACCGCCGCCAGGCAATTGATATTCCACGGGCATATCCTGATAAACGGACGCCGCGCCTCGATTCCTTCCATAAGCGTAAACGCCGGCGATATCATTACGCCCAAGCCCAAGGAAAAGAGCCTGAAAATAGTCAAAACCTTTATGGATACGATTAATAAAGAGCAAATTCCATCCTGGTTGAAGTTATCCGAAGAGCCTTTGCAGTTGCAGGTGACGCAATTGCCCAAGCGCCTGGATATCCTGGCGCCGGTTAACGAGCAGATGGTTGTAGAATTTTGTTCAAGATAGGAGAATAAAAAAATGATTAGAGCGCGCTGGCGTGAATTTGAACTGCCCAATCGGGTAATCTGCGACGAAAAAACCCTTTCCGCCACTTACGGGAAATTCGTGGTCGAGCCGTTTGAACGCGGATTCGGCGTGACCATCGGAAACGGCTTGCGGCGTATTCTTCTTTCTTCGATAGAAGGCGCGGCTGTTACGGGCGTGAAAATCAAGGACGTTCCCCATGAGTTCACCACCATCGAAGGTGTCCTTGAGGATGTCACTGATATCGTCCTTAATATCAAAAAGCTTATCATTAAGTCGAATTCAGAAGAGCCGAGGAAGCTTTTGATAGAAGTGAAAAACCGCAAAGGCGCGGTGACCGCGGCGGATATCAAAGCTGATTCTATGGTGGAAATAATGAATCAGGATTTGCACATCGTTACGCTGGTCGACGAACGCGATTTTACCGCCGAGCTTAATATACGCCGTGGGCGCGGCTATATTACCGCGGAAGAAAACGAACAAGGCGAGCAGGAAATAGGCTTTGTTCCGGTTGATACCGTCTTTTCGCCCATCAGCCGGGTTAATTATAAGGTGGACAATACCCGCGTCGGCCAAGTGACGGATTACGACCGCCTGACTTTGGAAATCTGGTCCAACGGCACGATCACCCCGGAAATGGCCCTGGTCCAGGCATCCAAAATATACCGTAAGCATATAAATCCGCTCGTCCAGTATTGGGAAATCGGGCGCGAGCTCCAGATAGACGAGAAAAAAGAGGAAGAAGAACGTAAGAAGGAAGAATACCGCGGCGAACTGAAGAAAAAACTTACCATGCCCGTCAGCGAGCTCGATTTATCCGTCCGCTCTTCCAAATGCCTCACCTACGGCAAAATACAGACCATCGGCGACCTGGTCACCAAGCAGGAAATCGAACTCCTTAAAACCCGCAACTTCGGGAAGACCTCGCTTAAGGAAGTCAAAAAGAAACTGGCCGAACTGGGCTTATCGCTCGGCATGGATTTGAACACTATTTTTAACGAGAAAGGTAAATAGGAAATGAGGCACGGAGAAAAAGGCAGAAAACTGGGGGTGACGACCGCCCACCGCCATATGATGGCGCGCCATATTGTCAGCAGTTTGTTTAAACACGAAAGAATCGTTACCACGATTGACCGCGCCAAGGAATTCCGCCACCTGGCCGAAAAGCTTATTACCCGCGGCAAAACCATGAGCCTGGCAAATTACCGGTATGTCCTTTCGTATATTCAGGATAAAGCCATGGTCAAGAAACTCTTTGCGGAGATAGGTCCGCGCTTTAAGGACCGTAACGGCGGCTATACCCGGATAATGCGCCTGGGCGGAAGCCGCTGGTCGGGTGAGAAAAAAGCCGGCAAATGGGCTTCGCGCCGGCTGGGCGATGACGGCGAACGCGCCATCCTTGAACTGGTTGTCCGTCCCGAAGCCGAAAAGGAAAAAGGCAAAAAGGAAAAGAAAAAGGTAGCCTCTACCAGCAAATAGTATAAATCAGGCATCCCTGCGACCAAAGGGAGCAGGGACGCACCGACGAATGTTGGGATACTACAAAAATAATAGCCTTTAATCCGATTAATCAGCTTACTGATTTTATTATGGACTGCATCTTCTGTAAAATCATTCGCGGAGAGATACCCTCCTCAAAATTATACGAAGACGAAAACTGTTTAGCCATCCTTGATATCAATCCGGTTGCCTTCGGGCACACGCTTGTTATTTCCCGCAGGCACTATCCGGAGTTTCTCGATGCTCCACCTGAAGCCATGACGGAATTCATGAAAACCGGTTATAAAGTCATCGGCGCGGTGGTCAAGGGAACCGGGGCTGAGGGGTATAACCTGCTCGTTAATAATAACCGTTGCGCCGGGCAGGTCATCCCGCACCTTCATTTGCACGTCATCCCGCGCAAAAATGGGGACGGGTTGCGTTTTGAATGGAATCCGCGGCCTTATCCGGAAGGCGAGATGGAAAAGATTGCCAAAGCCATCAAGGCGTCTTTGCCGTAACGGAATCTGCCCCCTGCCTAAGGGCGGGGACTCCCCATTAATTGGGTGCCCCCGAAACGAAGCGGAGCGGGGTTAAATCTGTTCAATCAGCTTACTTTTTCCTTGACATTTTATTATTAAAATATAAATTATATGGTAGTTAGTCAGGTCAATAAAAGGAGGCGGTTATGAAAGTAAAAATAATCTTTGGGATCATCTGCCTGATGTTTATTTTGAACGTTGTCGGCTGCATCGGCTATTCCACGAACTGGGATCCTTCCTGGACGAATAAATACGAGCATGAAAAGCGCCATTTGAGGGCATTATGGCAGGATATGGCCGATATGCATCGCTTTATAGACCGGTATCTTTTGAACTTTGACGAAAACGACCCGGCCAGGTATTAATTCTTGATTTCATCAAGCGCTTTTGGTCTTAAGTTAAATACGCCCGTTAATTCATTTAGCTTTTGCTGCAATCAGTATCTTTTGTGATAGTTTGTCTATGCCAGTTCTCTTAAGAGCGGAAATACTTATATAGGGGAAGGGAAGCCGCGTGGTTTCAAAGCTTTTAGGTAAATCACACTTATTTATCGTCCATATGGCTATACGTTTTGACAGTTTTCTCATTACCGTTACTTCGGTTCTCTCAAGCCGTTTGGACCCGTCTAAAAGGTAAACAACAATATCGCCTTTACGGAAGATCTTTTTAGTAGTTAGTTTATTTTCCTCCATCCATCCCGCAGTGTCCGCCAGCACAAACGGAATCCCTTTTATCGCGATTGCGTCTTCCACCACGTCGCGGGTCGTGCCGGGAGTCGTATGCTCAATCACCCGCTTTTCACCTGCCAGAACATTGAATAGAGTCGATTTTCCGTTGTTTGCCCTGCCGACTAAAACAATCCTTCTTGGATTATTGAATAGCTTTTCCATCCGTTTTGATTCCGGCGTCGCTTTCCCCGGCTTGGCAAGCCTTTCCAGGAAGAATCTGCAGGCCAGTTCCGTCTTTGCATTTAATAAGGATTCCAGCGCCCCTTTTTGGACAGAGTTTATTCTTTTATTCTTCCGCGCCAGTTTCAGTAACTGTTGAGTATTAATTATTTTAGCTCCGCTCTTTTTAAGAGTAGAAATTATCTTATCCGCCACCAGGACACTGCCATGTGAGTTTATCTCTATCGTGTCCAGACCGCTTAAACTCTGTTTGGCAGACATCAGGTTTATGATGACTTCATCTATTATCTTCCCTTTGTTACAGAAATGACCGAGATAAAGCTTGTTATATTTAATGGCCGAGCATTTCCCTTTAAAGAACGGCAATATCTTTTTATTTACGCCTTTGCCGACAAAGTGGACGATATTTATCCCGCCTTCTGATGGGGGAGTAACAGGCAGAGCATAGAGCATTGTTTGGGGGTCTTTCATTAGTACACGGATTTAACAGATTTGACTGATTTAGCTGATAAATATATTATCTGTTTAATCCGCTTAATCTGCGTACGAATTATCTCTTAATACGCGCGTTTAAAGAGAACGACAAAGACCGTTTTAATGATTATATTAAGGTCTAATCCCAGCGACCAGTTTTCTATATAATGTATGTCCAGCTTTGCCATTTCGTCAAAGGAAACGAGGTTACGCCCGCTGACTTGCCAAAGTCCGGTGACGCCGGGCTTGGTTTCCATCCTCCTTTTATGCCATTCCTTATAATGTTCAATCTCGTAGGCAAGCGCCGGCCGGGGACCGATCAGGCTCATATCACCTTTAATCACGTTAAAGAGCTGGGGCAGTTCGTCTATGCTCAGTTTTCTGAGCCACTTGCCGACCTTTGTAATGCGCGGGTCGTGCTAGATTTTATACACGGTTTTCTTTT
>JAGVQN010000065.1 GCA_020051675.1 Candidatus Brocadiia bacterium | reverse complement strand
CTGTTGATTGCGGCCCAGCGCCTGGCCCGAAGGCTATGCGTGGCCTGCAAACAGCCATACGATAAACTGCCGGCTGAGAAACTGATATCTATCGGATTTAAGCCGGAAGAGTGCGAAACTGCCGTCATTTATAAGGCGGTGGGCTGTCCGAAATGCAATGAGGGTTATAAAGGCCGGTTTGCATTTCTGGAGGCGCTGGAGGCGGACGACGAGATACGCAAGATGATTATCAAGAGCGTGTCGGTATTGGATATCAAAGAGTATGCCATAAAAAACAGGCAGATGATTACTTTAAGACGATGCGGTATTTTGAATGTTATCCGGGGCAAAACCACTATTGAAGAAGTGCTGAGGATGACAGAATTATAAAACAGCCGATAAGAAATTATGATTACGGCGACTGACAAGAAGATAAATAATATCCTCCTGAAGAATCAGATCGTTACGGCAGAGAAGTCTGACGAGCTGATGGGACTGGCGGCCAAGGAGAATAAACCTTTAATTGAAGTGCTGCTGGACAAGAAGGCCGTTGATGATATGGTGCTGTTGGGGCTTATTGCCAATGATGTCAAAATCCCGCCGGTGGCTATAGACAAGATAATACCGGATAAAAAATCGCTGGAGCTTATTCCGGAGGACAAGGCGGTTTATTATAATATATTGCCAATATCCAAGATATCCAATGTTCTGACGGTGGCGATTTCCGACCCGTTTGATGTGTTCAAGCTGGACGATATCCGGCTGAGGACCCAGTGTGAATTAAGGCCCGTCCTGACTCTGGAACGACATATCAAAAGCTCTATTAAGCGGTTCTATCATACAGAAGCCGAAGAAGAAGCGCAGATGTCCGAGATAATGGACGGGGTGGCCGGGCCGGAGTTGGAATTGACCGAGGTCAAGGATGAGCTTGATGAGAATGTGGACCTCTCGCAAATAATGGAAGAAGCCGGCGAGAGTCCGGTAATCAAGCTGGTTAATATGCTTCTTTTCAAGGCGCTGCACGAGGGCGCCAGCGATATTCATATTGAGCCTTACGAAAAGAGGGTTCGGGTCAGAATACGCTGCGACGGCAAGCTTAAAGAGGCCTTTTTTCCACCCAAGAGGCTTCATAATGCGATTGCGTCCAGGATAAAGATTATGTCCGGGCTTGATATTTCCGAACGCAAACTTCCGCAGGACGGCAAATTCCAGATTAAGGTGGAAGGCCGGCGGATTGATTTCCGCGTCGGCGTGACGCCGACCGTTCACGGCGAACGGCTGGTATTAAGGCTGCTGGATTCGTCCAGTTTGAACCTTAAATTAGACGACCTCGGCTTTGAAGCAACCGCGCTGAAAATGTTCAAAAAGGCTATTACGGCGTCTTATGGAATGGTGCTGGTTTCGGGTCCGACCGGTTCCGGCAAAACAACAACCCTTTACTGTGCTATCAAAGAATCCTTTGATCCCGAAGAAAATCTGATTACGGTGGAAGACCCGGTAGAGTATCAGTTGCCGGGGATTATTCAGGTTTCGGTTAACCCCAAGCAGGGGTTGACGTTTGCCGCAGCGCTGCGCTCAATACTCCGGCAGGACCCTGATATTATTATGATCGGCGAAATGCGCGATCTGGAAACGTCTGATATAGGCATTAAGGCCGCCATCACAGGCCACCTGGTCTTCAGCACATTGCATACGAATGACAGTGTTTCCACTGTTTCACGCCTGGTGGATATGGGCATAGACCCGTTTATGGTTTCTTCCGCCATATTGCTGGTTGTCAACCAGCGACTGGTGCGGAAGCTGTGCCCAAATTGCAAGACGCCTGTTCCGGATAGCGAAAGGCCGCCCAAGGAGCGATTAATTGCCCTAGGGTTTAAGCCGGAAGAGTGCGACAGCGCCACGCTGTTTAAGCCGGTAGGCTGCGTTAAATGCTTCGGAGGATATAAAGGCCGGGCGGCGGTTTATGAAGTTCTGGATATGAGCGATGAAATCAAACGGATGATTATCAAAGGCACGTCTGTTTTGGACATCCGGGACTATGCCATAAACAGCTGCGGGCTTATTACAATCAGGCGGGGCGCCGTCCTCAAGGCAATTCGCGGGGAAACCAGCCTTGAGGAAATTACCAAGGCAACTTGATTTTAGTATTTTAATATAGGAGAAAAACAACTATGCCGCAATTTAAATATTCGGCTAAAAAGGCCGACGGGAAAACCACATCCGGAACAGTTAATGCGCCGAACCTGGCCGAAGCTACCACTAACCTAAAAAAACAGGGCTTAGCGGTGATGAATATTTCCCATATAAAAGGCTCGAAGCCAAGTATTTTTGCGTCGCTCTTAAAGCCCGCGCCGCGGAAACGCGCGTCAATGGAGGAACTGGTTATTTTTACGCGGCAGCTGGCCACGATGATTTCTGCCGGTATCCCCCTGCTGGAGTGCCTGGAAGTCCTTCAGGAGCAGACGGACAACCCGGGGTTTAAATTGGTACTGGGTGAAATCGTAGAGAAGGTCCGCGGCGGGTCGGATTTCTCGGCCGCGCTTATGGAGCATCCCAAGGTGTTTTACAAAATCTATGTAAGCATGATTAGGGCTGGGGAAGCCGGCGGTCAGCTGGATAGCATTCTGGCGCGGCTGGCCGAATATATGGAATCGTCACAGGCGTTAAAAAGAGAAATCAAATCCGCAATGACTTACCCTGTGATTTCTCTAAGTATGATCCTTTTAGTCGTCGTCGGCTTGTTGGTCTTTGTTATTCCCAGTTTCAAACAAATCTTTGAGAGCATGGGTATTGCTTTACCATTGCCGACAAAAATCCTGCTGGCTATGAGCACCACGATGCGGGAATATTTTCATATCGTATTTTTGGTGCTTGTTGGCTTGGTTGTTGCGGTCATATTTGCCTTAAAGACCAAAACCGGCCAGTTTGTCTATGACTGGGCTTCGTTAAAAATGCCGGTAATGGGCGAGCTTTTCAGAAAAGTTGCCATCTCCCGGTTTAGCCGAACATTTGCAACGCTGATAAAAAGCGGCGTCCCGATTTTAGGCGCATTGGAAATTGTCGCGGCCACTTCGGGTAATAGTATTCTTGAAAGCGCTATAAATAATGCCCGGCAAAGCGTTCAGAAAGGCGAGTCATTGAGCGAACCCTTGAGCCGCAGCCCCGTTTTCCCGCCAATGGTTACCAGAATGATAGGTATCGGGGAAAAATCAGGCGCGCTGGAAGCGCTGCTTGAAAAAATATCGGAATTCTACGACCAACAGGTCAAAGCGCTTGTGGAATCGCTCACCTCCCTAATAGAACCCATTATGATTGGAATAATGGGCGTGGTTGTCGGCGGCGTTGTCATCGCAGTTATGTTGCCTATATTTGAAATCCAGAAGAGCGTAATGAAGAAAAAATGACCTGCGTACGAAAGACAAACGGATGTTACGAAACCGTTTAAAGTGGTTCCTGTTTTATCGCCTTATTATCGCAATTCTTGGGCTGGGGGCGATCCTGATTTACCACCTCGGCCAAAGTCCGTTTTTTCAAAGGATTTCCCCCGCCATATTTCCGCCGCATATACTTTCTGCCTACTTAACATTGGTTTTTGCCTGCCTTATTAATGTCGTTTATCTTTTCCTGATAAAATACTTCTCTCCCACCCCGAATACCAAGGATGCGGATGTCTCTTCAGGCGATTCGGCGCTAAGAAAATTGGCGTTAATTCAAATCGGGATAGATATCCTTATAGAAACATTGCTTTCGTATTTCACGGGCGGCTCAGGCAGTATTTTTGCAAGTTTGTATTTTGCTTCTATCTTAGCGGCAAATATTATGGTTTCAGCGCGCTCAGGACTCTTTTTTGCGTCTTTATCAAGCACGCTTCTGTCCGTGATAACCATAATGTATTCCTTAAGCGCCGCCGGTAAATTTAACCTCCCGCTATTGCCGCCGGAATTTGTGAAATCCTCGGCTCAGGGATTCCGATTTATCCTGCCGTATTTGTTTTTCTTTATACTTATCCTGCATTTTGTCGCATATTCCGCCGGAAGGCTGGTAAACGAATTAGCCTTAGAGCGCCAATTAAAAAATGAGCTGGCCAGGCGGACGGAAATGCTGGAGGTATTAAAGGAAATGAGTATCGGCATCGCCCATGAATTGCGGAATCCTTTAGCCGCCATTAAAGGCGCTGTCCAGGGGTTAGCCCAGTCATTTGCTTCGCCCAGGACTACCGATATAAAACGTGATGAGCAGAAATTAATCACTACGGTCATTAAGGAAACGGACCGGCTCAACAGGATTATCAGTAATTTCCTGGACTTCGCCCGTGAACGCCCGACGCTTCTTCAACCGGTAAATCTTACAGAAATACTTCAAGAGGTAACACTGCTTGCAAAGCAAGGACTGCTGGTTCAGGACAGGAAAAATAAAGCCGATTTTACCATCACCATGGATGCGCCTCCGGTCATTAGGTGTAAAATAGATTCCGAGCAAATTAAACAAGTTTTATACAACCTTATTCACAATGGCATAGAGGCAAGTCCAAACGGGGGTAAGATACTGGTTAAGGCTTATTTATTGCCGGCCGGTTCCCCGCCCTTAAGAAAAATCCAGAGTCTTATTGCAATTGAGGTTATTGATTATGGCGAAGGTATTGCTCCTGAGCATCATAAAAAAATATTTGAGCCGTTTTTCACGACCAAATCACAAGGAATCGGACTTGGGTTGGCGATTGCCCATCGTATTATAAAAGCTCATCAAGGAGAAATAATGCTTGAAAGCGCTTTATCAAAAGGCTCAAAATTTACGATTCTCTTGCCCCAAAACTAACCTATTATTAGCTTGCCGGCTGAGGTCTATGCGCCAGGATATATTAAATACCCGCTTTTTGTGCAATTTCTCTTGACAACAGAGGCTTTTTACAATATGATGTCATATTGATTTTATCTATGAATAACAGCCAGAGGCTTTCTTCGTCACATATACCGGGGGCGATAGCTAAACCGGCCGGCACCCCGCTGAATCGGCCGGCAATCTCCAATAAGGCGCCGGCAACTGCCGCAATGCCGTTAAGCCAGAATAAAGCCGCTTTAAGGCCAAATGCTCCTTCCGGGCAAAGGCCGATGCCGCCGCCGCTGACCACCAGCACCACTGTTACTAAAAGAGCCCAGCCTGCAACACCCGCAATGCCCCTTCAAAAAACAACAGTGATGCCGCCGTTGCCGAATAATGCCGTTAAAAGAACGCCTTCTGGATTTGCCCCGGCAATTAATCCAGTGCCTCAAACTCAAAAAATGCCGGCATCAATTAACAAAATCAGCTCTATGCCGACACAGCGAATGCCTGCGGCCCCGGCCGGCACGCCAAAATATCCCGGGCTGAAACAACCTGCAATACCCGCGCGGCCGGGCAGTATCGGCGCCGCCAGGCCTCTCCCCAGGCAACCTCTGCCCCAACCGGCTTCTCCCGCGGGAAGAAATAATCCGGGAAAAGCTAATCCGTATAAAAAAGGGGCTCCTGCACCCATAGAAGGAAAAGAACCGGCCTTTAGCAAGTCTGGCCAGTTAAAAACATCATCCCGCGATTTGACGCTATGGATATTCGCCGCGGTCGGCATTATTGTTATTTTAGGTTCAATTTACTTGGTATTCAGCTCAAAGGCCGAGAAAAAACACGTCAAAATGTTAGAAGAGGCTGAAAACGTTTTAACTAAAGCCCTAAATCTCGCCAAGAATAATGACTTCAAAGGAGCCTTAAGTATATATGACAAATTCCTGGATGACGACCGATTCAAAGAATACCCCGGCAGAGAAAAGGTGGAAGAACTTGTCAAAAATATAAAGCATCGGATGGAAAGAGAAGCGGGGGCAAAAACAAAGGTTGATGGGTTAGTGGCCAAGGTCAAAAAAGCTGACAAAGCAGAGTATGCTGACCTAGAAAAAGAACTGATTGCTTTTATTGCGGAGTATGGAGAAACGACTTCTGCGCTTGTTGCCAAACAAGAAGTGGATAATATAAGAAACTCCCGGAAAGATGAGAAAAAACAATCGGCCGCCGAATTATTCCAAACGATCCAAATGGACGCTGATAAGTTAGAGTCGGAAGGGCAACCTGAGAAGGCATTGGAAAAATGGCGTAAATTCTACAGCGATTATCCCGAGGCAAGCGTTATCCTGCAAAAAAGGATTAATAAGGAAATAGTCCGTTTAAAGCAGCTGATAGAAAAAAATAAAAAATAAATGAACTTTTTGGCTTTTCAATCGTTTAATATATATAGGGGAGGCTGCCCTATATATAAGGCCGAGGAAGTTTATGGTCAATAGGGATGATATCCTCCTCCAGATTTAAATAAGGAGGTCTATATGCCAGAGTATTATGAACAAGAAATAGAAGTTAAAGAAGGGTCTTTAGCTTCCCGGCTGATGGAAGAAAAGTTTGACTGGGGCTTGTGGTTCCAGGATACAGTCATTAAACTGGCCCCGATATGGCTGGCTTCCATTGCCTTCCATATATTTGTCCTTCTGGTGATGTCTGCCGTAACCTATGGTGTTTCAATAAAAGTGGACGACGCCATTACCGTCGTGGACCTTGACAAGAAAATCCCTCCGCCCGTGGAGGAAATAAAAGAAGAGTTTAAAGAGGAAGACATAAAGAAGGAAACCCTTGACGAAGAAATCCTCAAGCCCGATGTGGAGAATGAATCCGAAGAGGATGACGACAGCGATGTTATCACTAATTCCCCATTAAAGGGCAAAGGCGTTTACGACACCATCGGCATCGGCGGCGGTTTAGGCGGCGGCCGTAGACGCCGGGGCGGCCGCAGAAAGGCTCCGAAACAAAGCGAAGACGCCGTCCTTGCCGGGCTTATCTGGCTGGCCAAGCACCAGAATCCCGATGGCTCCTGGGGCGCCAAGCGCTTTATGAACCAGTGCAAAGGCGTCCGGTGCAGCGGACCGGGCGATGAAGAATTTGATATCGGACTTACAGGCACCACCCTGCTCGCCTTTACAGGCGCCGGATATACGCCATCGTCAAAGGATGTTTACGAAGGATACAACTTCGGGGAAGTCGTCCGTAAGGCCGCAAATTACCTGATGAGTATTCAAGATTCCAACGGCGTCTATGGCGGCGTCAAGTCCGGCAAGTTCCTGTATAATCAGGCGATTGCCGCTTATGCCATCTCGGACCTTTACGGCGTCATCAAGGACAGCCCAACCGGCGTTATCTTCAAGGATACCGCCCAAAGGGGCATAGATTATCTTATCAGCGTGCAAAACCCCGGCAAGGCCTGGCGTTATCAGCCGAAAGACGGCCAAAACGATTCATCCGTAAGCGGTTGGGCCGCCATGGCTATTAAATCCGCGCAGACTTCCGAGCTCAACGTCGACCCCAGCGTCTTCGCCAATGTCAAATCCTTCTATGACGATGTCACCAACCAGACCGACGGCGTGGTCGGCTATACCGAGTTGGGTAGCGTGGCCATTAAAGCTAACGAGAAAGACCCCAAAATACAGCCCTCGCTTACGGCCATCGGCATAATGGTCCGCATCTTCATAGACAAGAAAGCCAGCGACCCGGTCATCAAAAAAGGCGTTGACCGGATTCTTCAGGACTTGCCCACCTGGAATACGTCAAGCTCCGGGGTGATAGACTACTACTATTGG